>CACFSU010000011.1 GCA_902569055.1 uncultured Pelagibacteraceae bacterium
AAAAAAATTTCATTGTTATTTAAATCCTGAAAGAAAAGTATCAGAAAAAGCCTTAGAAGTTCATGGCTATACTGATGATTTCTTATCTGATAAAAAAAAATTTAATGAAATAGTTGATAAATTTTTAAATTTTATAGAAGGAAAAAGGCTTGTAATTCACAATGCAGAGTTTGATCTGTCTCATTTAAATCATGAGTTGGAATTAATTGGAAAAAGTAAAATAGAAAATGAAGTTATAGATACTTTAATTTTAGCAAGGAATAAATTTCCAGGCTCTTCAATTAATTTGGATTCATTATGCAAGAGGTATAGAATTGATAATTCCAAAAGAGCTCAACACTCTGCATTAATAGATTGTGACTTGTTAGCTAAGGTTTACATAAACTTAATTGATCAAAAGGAACCAACTTTGGATTTTCAAAATCATGATAAAAAATTAAATATTTTAGATAAAGGAGAAGTATTATATTTTAAAAAAGTAATCAAAATTTCAGAAAATGAGTTGAAAAAACATAAAGAATACCTAAAAACAAATCAAAGAAAAAATTATTTCAATTAAATCGTTCGTTGTATAGTTTATTAAAATCTATTTTTTTCTCTATTTTTATTCCTGGATGTCCAGAATCATGAATTAAGTTTAAAAATATTTTTTCTAGATCAGGATAAATCGCATTAGGAACATCACATAAAATAATTTTTTCTAAATCTTTTTTTTCTTTTATTTCATCACTCACTCTAATAATTGTTGCATAGACTATTTCATAATAAGATTTTTTTTCATTTTGTTCTTTATCTTCAAATTTTAAGGTCGTGTTAATTTCAATAAGTTTATTTTTAAGTGCCTTGGAAGTGATATCAATATTTAGTTGATATTTAGAAATATTATCTTTTACAAACAAAAAAGTTTCAATATTTGGAGTTTCACTGGACAAATCTTTAATATATTTCCCTAGTATCTTAAATTTTTCTGTCATTATCATCATCTATATCTTCAAATTCCCCATCTATTAAATCATTTTTTTTTGTTTGTCGTTTTTTGAATTTATTTGAAATTTTTCCAAAAATTAATTTTCTAGTGAATGGAAAAATGAGAAAAAAACCTAAGAAATCTGTTGCAAAACCAGGGATTATTAAAAGTAATGCTGCAAAAGCAATTGCAGCTCCAGATATAATTTCGTAAGCAGGAACTTCATTTTTAATAATTTGTAAAAATCCTGATTTTATAGTGTTTAAACCTTCATATTTTGCATAATAAACACCAATTATTGCGGTTATAAAAATTAATAAAATTGTATTAAAAGCCCCTATTTGTGAACCAATCTTTATAAAAAGATAGATTTCTAAAATTGGAAACAAAATTATAGATAATAAAATAGGACTCATTGTACTTTAATGTAATTGTTAGTTGAAATTATTCAACATAGTAATTACATTAAACATATGAATTACAGCTTTGAGTATATAGATATAATTTTGCTTGCTATGATAGCGGGGTTTATTTTTTTAAGATTGAGAGGAATACTAGGAAAGCGAACTGGATTCGAAGGAAAAGCTCCTTCGCAATTTGAAAAAGTATTAAATAATATCCAAAAAGAAAACAAAGTTGTAATTAAAAATAATTTTGATGAACAAGCACAACAAGAATTTTTAAAGGGAGCTAAAATTGCTTATGAAACTGTAATTACTGATTTTAGTGACGATGACAACAAGTTAACAACTAGCAAACCACTTTTAAGTAAAAAAATATTTGATCAATTTAACAATGCTTTAAAAGAAAGAAATAAAAGAGGGCATTACGCTGAAATCACCTTTATTGGAGTTAATTCAGCTGTAATTAAAGAACATAAAAAAGTTGAAAATATTTTAAATGTAACTGTAGATTTTGTTAGCGAAATTATTACGTGTATTAAAGATAAAGAAAAAAAAATAATTTCAGGTGACCCAGAAAAAATAAAAAAAATTTATGATACCTGGGTTTTTTCAAGAGATATTAAATCAAATAATCCAAATTGGCAATTAGTAGAAATTCTTACATAATTGAATAATAAATTATCAGATAAAGATAAAAATGATTGGGAAGAATTTCTGTCTAAAAAGGAAAAACTTTTAAATAAAGATGTAATTCAATCTAGTAAAAAAAATTATAAAATAAAAGAAATAGATTTACATGGCTATACTTTGGATAAAGCAAATCAGGAAATAAAAAATTTCATTCTTAATTGTTTTAATGAAGGTATTAATAAGTTAAGAGTAGTTACAGGAAAGGGATTGCATTCACAAAATATTAAAGATCCATATATTTCTAAAGATCTAGGAATTTTAAAATATTCTGTTCCAGAATATATAAAAAATGACCATGAATTAATGAGTATTATTTCTAATTTTCAGCAGGCCCGTATTGAAGAGGGTGGAGAGGGAGCTTTTTACATTTTTTTAAAAAAAAAAAAGTAATGAAAAATTCACATAACTCAATTGAAAAATAATCATAAGATTTTGTATTTTTAAAGTAATAGTTATTAAGGAATAAATAATAATAAATAATGATTCAAGTATTAAAAAATAAATTCAATCCAAGAATTAAAGCTCGAATTAGAAAAAACAAACAATTAATTAATAAAAATATTGATAATTTTTTTGATTGGATCAAAGGTGCAAAGTTAATTGAATTGAAAACTTGTAATACAGAGGAAGATCCAGTTAGGCCAGAATTAACAAACAAATTTAGAGTTAGTTATGGAAAAAAAATTTTTGGAGTTGAGTATAAAAATGAAATTTGTGCAATAATGTGTTTTGGATTTACTAATGAAATTCCTAAAACAGTTAAAGAATTTGACTTAATGACAAAAGATGCTTATTTACAAAGTAGACATAGAGATCAAAAAGTTGGTAAAATTGCTATTGCTTATACTATTTGGTCAAAAAAAAAAGGTGGCGGAAAAATGATTGTCAAAGAGGTATTTAAAATGATTAAAAAATCAAATCATTTGAATAGACTTATAACATTATCTCCACTTACAGAAATGGCTAGAAAGTTTCATTTGAAAAATGGTGCTATAGAATTGCAAGTTAATAAAGAAACTCAAAATTTTGAGTATAAAGTTTAATTATAATAATTTTTTATAAAATAAATTTAGATAAATCAGTGTCTTTTATTAAATTATCTAAATTTTTGTTTATATATTCTTTATTGATTGATATTTTTTCACCCGATCGATCAGTAGCAGTAAAACTAATTTCATCTAATATTTTTTCTATAATAGTATGAAGTCTTCTAGCACCAATATTTTCAACTGTTGTATTTACCTCTGAAGCAATATTAGCAATTGTATCTATACCATCATCAGTAAATTCTAGATCAACATTTTCTGTTTTCAGTAAAGCAACATATTGTTTAATTAAACTAAAATCAGGTTCTCTTAGAATTTTTTTAAAATCTTTACTAGTTAGTGCTTCTAGCTCAACTCTTATAGGCAATCTTCCTTGAAGTTCTGGAAGTAAATCTGATGGTTTAGCTAGTTGAAAAGCTCCTGATGCAATAAATAATATATGGTCCGTTTTAATTGGACCATGTTTTGTATTTACAGTTGTTCCTTCAATTAAAGGTAATAAATCTCTTTGAACACCTTCTCTTGAAACATCTCCACCAACTCTGTCAGTTCTTGCGGAAATTTTATCTATTTCATCTAAAAAAACTATTCCATTATTTTCTGTTGAAAGTTTTGCAGCTTTAATGATCTTATCTTGTTCAATTAATTTATCTGATTCGTCATTGATTAAAATTTCATGAGATTCTTTTACGCTCATTTTTTTCTTTTTTTCTTTATTACCCATAGATTTTCCAATCATTTCACCAATATTAATCATACCTACGTTTGCTCCAGGCATACCTGGAATCTCAAAAGAAGCGCCTCCAGTACCAGAATCACTTACAGCAATTTCTATTTCGTTATCATCTAGATCACCATTTCTCAGTCTTTTTCTAAAACTTTCTCTTGTCGCTAAACTTGCTTTTTTACCTACTAAGGCATCTAAAACTTTTTCTTCGGCTGCTTTTTGAGCTTTTGTATAAACTTCTTTTCTTTTTTTAACTTTTTCCATTGAGATTGCAATCTCGACTAAATCTCTTACAATTTGTTCTACATCTCTTCCAACATATCCTACTTCTGTAAATCTTGTTGCTTCTACTTTTACAAAAGGAGCCTCAGCAAGTTTTGAAAGTCTTCTAGAAATTTCTGTTTTTCCAACACCAGTTGGACCTATCATTAAAATATTTTTTGGTAAAACTTCATTTTTCATTTCACCTTTAAGAGCCTGCCTTCTCCATCTATTTCTAAGAGCAACAGCAACAGCTCTTTTTGCTTTGTTTTGTCCAACAACAAATCGATCTAATTCGGAAACAATTTCTCTAGGAGATAGAGAGCTTACTAAAGAAAGTTCTTCTTTTTTATTTTTATCTTTAGGGTGTAATTGAGTTACGTTTGTATTATCCATTATATTTTTTCAATTTTTACATTTTCATTAGTGAAGACACATATATCCGCAGCTATTTTAATTGCTTTTTTTGCTACTTCTTCAGCAGACATTTTTCCTTCAATTAAAACTTTACCTGCGGCTAATGCATAATTTCCTCCTGAACCTATTCCAACTACATCTCCTTCAGGTTCTAAAACATCACCTGTCCCAGAAATAATATAACTATTATTTTTATCTCCCACAGCCATTAAAGCCTCTAATCTTCGTAAATATTTATCTGTTCGCCAGTCCTTAGCTAACTCAACGGCAGCTCTTGATAAATTACCTGCGTGTTTTTCTAATTTTCCTTCTAATCTTTCAAATAAAGTTAGTGCGTCAGCAGTTGATCCAGCAAAACCAGCGACTACATCTCTTTTTTCAATTTTTCTAACCTTTGAGGCAGTTCTTTTAACAACAGTATTTCCCATACTAACTTGTCCATCGCCAGCAACTACCACTTCATTGTTTTTTCTTACTAATATAATTGTTGTCATGTTTTAATAAGTGGATATTAAATTTAATAGTTCAAGCCCAAGTTTAGTATTATTGCTATAATTGAATAATATATGTATACCTATTTTTAATTATGAAGCGTAAAGGCAAAATTAGCAGAAAAACTAAAGAAACGAACATTAGTGTTGATTTAAATATTGATGGTAAAGGAAAATATAAAATTGATACTGGAATAGGTTTTCTTAATCATATGCTAGAGCAGTTATCTAAGCATTCATCTATTGATATGAATATTAAAGCCAAAGGCGATACTCATATTGATTTTCATCATACAACTGAAGATACCGGAATAGCTATAGGTGAGGCTTTAAAAAAAGCCTCTAAAAAATTTATTGGAATTAGAAGATATGCACACGCAATCATACCTATGGACGAAACATTAACAAGGGTTGCAATAGATGTATCAAATAGGCCTTATTTAATTTGGAAAGTTAAGTTAAAAGTAGAAAAGCTCGGGGAGATGGATACTGAGTTATTTAAAGAATGGTTTCAAGCTTTTTCACAAGCTGCTGGAATAACTTTACACGTTGAAAATATCTATGGTGATAACAGTCATCATATAATTGAATCTTGTTTTAAAGGTTTAGCAAGATCTTTAAGAACCGCATTGGAAATGGACTCTAGGAATAAAAAATCAATACCATCGACCAAAGGTTCTTTATAAATTTAATGAACATCACAATTGTTGATTATAAATCTGGCAATATTAGTTCTGTAATAAATTCCTTTAATGAAGTTGCTAAAGATAAGGTTAATATAAAAGTAACTTCAGATTTAAATAATATTAAATCTAGTGATAAATTAGTTTTGCCAGGACAAGGTTCGTTTAAAAGTTGTGTAGATGCTCTGAACAATATCAATGGTTTAGTTGATACACTTAATGAATTTACAATTGATAATAAAAAACCACTTCTAGGAATTTGTGTTGGTTTGCAAATGTTTGCAGATGTTGGATATGAGGAAACAGAAACAAATGGATTAGGTTGGATTTCAGGCAAAGTATCTAAGATTGATAATCAAAATGGAAAATATAAACTTCCCCACATTGGTTGGAATGAAATCAATATAATGAAAGATAGTAAGATTTTTAAAGATGTTGAAAATAAATCTCATATGTACTTTGTTCACAGTTATGAGTTTATACCTCAAGATAAATCTGTAATTTCAGCTACAACTGATTATTCATCAAATGTTGTTTGTGCTGTTGAAAAGGAGAATATATTTGGAACTCAATTTCACCCTGAAAAGAGTGACAAAATGGGACTACGAATTGTAGAAAACTTTATTACATTATAGGAATATAATAAATACTTATGTCAAATTTACTAAAGAATACGAGCTTATCAATAAATGCTGCAGATAAAATAATTTCGGACACATTACATAAATGTGATGATGGTGAATTATATTTAGAAGATACAAAATTTGAAACTGTTACTTTAGATGACAATAAAATTAAAAGTTCAGACTACAGTACTGACACTGGATATGGATTTAGAGCAGTTACGGACGATGTTATTGCTTATTCTCATTCTAATGAAATTTCAGAAGAGTCTCTTAAAAAATCAAGTGAGAATTTAAAATCAACTCTTAAAAGCAAAAGTGGAACATACAATTCTAATATTAAGAAAACTAATCAAAAATTTTATAAAGATATAGATCCAATTGAAACTAAGTCTTTAAACTCAAAAATTGAACTATTAAATTTAATGAATGATTATTCTAGATCTAAAGATTCTTCTGTTAAACAAGTTTCAGCAAGCTTTATAGGCGAAAAAAAAAGTATTGAAATTTTAAGATCTGGTGGTGAATTATTACAAGATACGCGTCCACTTGTTAGAATTAATATATCTATGATGGTGGAAAAAGATGGGAGAAAAGAAACAGGAGTTTTTGGTGTTGGTGGAAGACAATCTTATGACGAATATTTAAAAGATGATAGTTGGAAGAAACTTTGTGATGAGGCTTTTAGAATTGCAACTACAAACTTGAAAAGTAAACCATCGCCAGCAGGAGAAATGAAAGTAGTTCTAGGCCCAGGTTGGCCGGCTATATTAATTCACGAAGCTATTGGACATGGTCTAGAAGGAGATTTTAACAGAAAAAAAACATCTGCATTTCATAATTTGGTTGGTCAAAGAGTTGCCAGTCAAGGAGTTACAATTATTGATGATGGAACATTAGATAATCGAAGAGGAAGTTTAAATATTGATGATGAAGGAACTCCAACAGAAAAGACAGTATTAATTGAAAATGGAATATTAAAAAATTTCATGCAAGATCGATTAAATGCACGTTTGATGAATACCAAATCTACAGGAAATGGAAGAAGAGAAAATTATAAACATATTGTTTTGCCAAGAATGCGTAATACCATAATGTTGAACGGAAATCATACTCAAGAAGAGATGATTAGTTCTGTAAATAAAGGGATATTTGCAGTTAGCTTTGGTGGAGGACAAGTTGATATTACCTCCGGAAAATTTGTATTTAATTGTACAGAAGCCTATGAAATTATAGATGGTAAAATTGGTGCACCTCTAAAAGGGGCAACATTAATTGGTGACGGCCCTTCGTCGTTAAAAGAGGTATTAATGGTTGGAAATGACATGATGTTAGATCCAGGTATTGGGACTTGCGGTAAAGCTGGACAAGGAGTTCCAGTTGGAGTTGGTCAGCCATCATTACTAATCAATAATATGACGGTTGGTGGCACTCAATTATAAAAATGATTAAAGAAAATGATTATCTAAATACTATTGCAGATCAATGTTTGTCCAAAGCTAAAAAACGTGGATCAACAGAGGCAAGTGTTCTTGTGATGAATTCTGTTTCTGAAAATGTAAGTATAAGAAATAGAAAATTAGATGGATCAACAAGATCAGAAAATTTAGGCATTACATTAACAACTTATATAGGTAAAAAAAAATCATCAATTTTTTCATCAAACCTAAATGATAAAAATTTAGATAATTTGATAAATAGATGTATTGAGAGTACAAAAATAACACCAGAGGATGAATTGAATTCTCTAGCAGATAAAGACTTATACTTTAATGGTGATAAAAATTTAGATTTATATGATGAGACTATTTTAGAAAATAAACAAAAAATAGATTATATAAATGAGGCTGAAGAAGAAGCTTTTTCTAAAAAAGATATTGTAAATACAAATGGTTCAGGATTTAGTCAAAATAAATCAAATTTTGTTTTGGCAAATTCAAATGGATTTTCTGATGGTTACAAAACATCACAATTTATAGCTTACTGTGAGGTAGTATCAAAAAGTAATGGCAGTATGGAAAGAGATTATGAATATAGTAGTAAACGTTTTTATGATGATATTCTTAAACCAAAAGATTTAGGCGTTAAAGCTGCAGAATTAGCATTGCAAAAATTAAACCCTAAAAAAATTAAGAGTGAAAAATTAAATATTATCTTTGATAAAAGAATTGCAAAAAGTTTTTTATCAGCTTTCTCAAGTGCAATTTCCTCAAGCGCAATTGCTAGAGGCACCACTTTTTTGAAAGATAAATTAAATAAAAAAATATTTAATGATAAAATAAATATTCAAGATAAAGGGGATATCAAAAAAGCAAATGGCTCTAGATATTTTGATAGCGAAGGAGTTAAAATTAAACCCTTAGATTTGGTAAAAAATGGTGATTTAAAAGACTTTTTGATAGATACATACAACGGTAAAAAAATAAAATTACAGTCTAATGGAAGATCTAGTGGATCTACTAACTTGTATTTTTTGAATGGTTCTCAAAGTTTTAAAGAATTAATTAATTCAAACAAAAGAATACTTTATGTTAATGAAACAATAGGTAGAGGCTCAAATTTAATTACAGGAGATTATTCAGTTGGAGCATCAGGACTAATGATCGAAAATGGTGAATTTTCTTATCCAGTAAGTGAAATTACAATAGCTGGAAATTTAAATGATATTTTTAAAAACATATCGTTAGCAAATGATTTAGAATTCAATTATTCTACTAACTCACCGACAATGTTAGTTGAAGGAATGATTGTTGGTGGAAAATAATAAATAATTTTATTAATTTTTATTGAAGAAAAAAAATGAAAATATTTTTTACTAGTATATTTGTTTTTATTTTAACCACAGCTTCTTTTGCGAGTGTTAAAGAAGTGAAAAAAATGGTTTATAAATCTGAAAAATATAATTTAGGACTTAAAAAAAAAGACACAACTGTAAATGGTTTAAAATTAAAACCTTTAATGAGAAAAGAAGCATTTGAGAATGCTTTAAAAAAAAATTATGGTTGGTTGGATTATGGTTTTAATATTGTTTATGCTAAAGATGGGGAGCCAGTAAGATGGGGAGATACTTCTCAAAGATTTGAATTACATATAGATGATTGTGGTTTCATTTATAAAAATGGAACTTATAGAGATTGTATAAGAAATCCCCCTAAACATAGATTTGAAGTTGGCCAAGGTATGAATAATGATGTTTCTTTAGGTTTTAAACATGGAGAAGAATTTTGGTATTCTTTTTCCTATTATCTCCCAAAAGATTTTAAAATGACTAGAAACAGTTTTACCATATTTCAATTTCATTCTGATCAAGGACCTTATAGCCCTATATTTAATATTAGAGTTACATCCAAACTTGGTTTAACTGTTGATATTAGTACATCTCAAGGTGCTTTTAATGATGAAACAAATGCATGTGGGGGGAGTGTTAAATTTAAAGTAAATGTTTGTGAAGAAATAATCCTTAAATATATTCTTGTAAATAATGATCCAAAAAAAATAGAAGAATTATTTGCTGGCAAATGGGTTGATTTTATAATTCATGCAGTATGGGACAACAGTCCTTCAGATCATGATAATAACAAAGGTTTATTTGAAGTATTTATGAATGGTGAAAAAAAAATTCATTATGAAGGACAAAGTGCATGGGATATTGGTAGAGCGGTACTTCAATATGGACTTTATGAAAAAAAAGTTGCTTATTATGGATATTCTCTTAACGATTTAAAAACTATACCATCGATAGCCTATTATGATGAGGTTTGGGCTAAGAAAAAATGTTCGCAACTAAAACTAAAAAGATTAGGCTACTCATGTAAATCGTTAAATGAACAATCAAATGAAATAACCAAACCAAGCATACGTGAAAGATAAATGAAGATATTTCCAGCCATTGATATCAAAGATAAAAAGTGTGTGAGATTAGTTAAAGGAGACTTCGATAATAAAACTGAATATGAAATGTCCCCAGTAGAACAGGCTGGAAAGTATAAAGATCATGGTTTTAAAAATTTACATATTGTTGATTTGGATGGAGCTTTAACTGGAGAGACTATCAATTTAAGTATTATTAAAGAAATAGTAAGTAAATTCGATTTTAAAATCGAAATAGGTGGTGGAATTAGAAATTCTGAAAGTATTCAAAAATATACAGATGTAGGTGTTGAAAAAGTTATTTTAGGTAGTGCAGCAATTAAAGATAAAAATTTTTTAAAACAAGCATGTCAAAAATTTCCAAATAAAATTGCTTTAGGATTAGATGCTAAAGATGGCTATTTATCAGTATCTGGTTGGAAAGAAAATTCTAATCAATTAACTTTAGATTTTCTAAAAGAAGTTAATGATTATGGTGTTAGCAGATTAATTTATACTGATATTAATCGAGACGGCACAAAGCAAAGTCCTAATTTTGAAGAAACATCAAAAATATCAGAGGCATCTAATTGTCCCGTAATAATATCAGGAGGTGTTTCATCAATTAAAGATATTAAAAAAGCAAAGGAATTAAAAAATATTGAAGGTATAATAGTTGGAAAAGCTATTTACGATGGTGATATAAATTTAGAAGAACTAGTAAAAGAAATTGATGCTTAAAAATAGAATAATTCCATGTTTAGATGTTAAAAATGGACGTGTTGTCAAAGGAATAAACTTTGTCGATCTTAAAGACGCTGGAGATCCAGTCGAGCAAGCAAAAATTTATAGCGATGGTGGAGCAGATGAAATTTGTTTTTTAGACATTACTGCCTCTAATGAAAATAGAGATATTATTTATGATGTAGTGAAAGACACATCTAAAAAATGTTTTGTACCATTGACTGTTGGAGGAGGCATTAGAACTCTAGAAGATATAAACAAATTACTTAATTGCGGTGCAGATAAAGTTTCTATAAATACAGCAGCTGTTCAAAATGCAGAAGTTGTAGTTGAGAGCTCAAAAAAATTTGGATCGCAATGCATTGTGGTTGCGATAGATGCTAAAAAACATGGAAATAAATGGGAAGTTTTTACTCATGGTGGTAGAGAAAATACCGGAATTGATGTAATAGAATTTGCAAAAAAAATGGAAGAGTGTGGAGCTGGAGAACTACTGGTTACTTCAATGGACAGAGATGGAACTCAAATTGGATATGATATTGATTTAATTTCAAAAATCTCATTGAAAGTAAATATACCTTTAATTGCGTCTGGAGGTGTTGGTAATTTAGACCATTTAGTAGATGGAATAAAATTGGGAAAGGCAAGCGCTGTGTTAGCTGCATCAATATTTCATTACGGAAAATATAGTATTAAACAAGCTAAAGAATATTTGAAATCAAAAAACGTTTTAGTAAGATTATAAAATGCTAAAAGAACTTGAAGAACTTATAAAAATCATCAGAAGTCGAAAAAATAAACCTCAAGATAATTCATATACGAATAAATTACTAGCAGATAAAAAACTTAGTCTTGATAAAGTTAAAGAAGAGATTGAAGAATTAATCGAGTCTGTTGAAAAAGATAAAAATAAACTTCATGAAGCCGCAGATGTAATATATCATTTGTTAGTTTATTTGGAATCAAATGAAATTAAAATAGAAGATGTAATGAAGGAACTAGAAAAAAGAAAAAAATAAATTTAAAATGAAATATGATGAAAATAATATTTTTGCAAAAATTCTTAGAGGTGAAATTCCTTGTAAAAAAATTTATGAAGATAAATTTATATTATCTTTTCACGATATTAATCCACAAAAAAAAGTTCATGCTTTAGTAATACCCAAGGGTAAATATGTTGACTTAGATGATTTTAGTACCAATGCTTCTTCTGAAGAGATGGTTGGTTTGTTAAAAGGTATTAATACAGTTGCTAAAAAATTGGGAATATCAGTTGATACTGGTAAAGGTTATCGGACATTATCTAATATTAGTCTAGATGGTGGTCAAGAAGTTCCGCACCTACATTTTCATTTATTTGGTGGTGAAAAAGTTGGTAAGATGGTTGTGTGAATCAAGTTATTGATAGAAATTATTTAGAAATAAATTCCATCGAAGATTTAGTTGAAAGCACATTGCCTCAACTAGAATGTACAATTAACTTAATTAATTCAAGTGATTATCAAATTAATAAATTTTTTTATAAAAATATTGGTAAGAAATATAAATGGGTTGATCGTTTAATCTGGTCGGATAAACAATGGATAGATTATTCCTCTAATCAAAATGTAGAAACCTATATTTTAAAAGTAAAAGAGGATTTAGCTGGTTATTTTGAGCTAATTTTTCATGAAGAAACGAATGAGATAGAAATAGCTTATTTAGGTCTCTTAGAGGAATATCATAATAAAAATTTAGGATCTTTTTTGTTGTCTACAGCAATTAAAAAATCCTTTAATAAAAACATAAAAAGAACCTGGGTACATACTTGTACTTTAGATCATGAAAATGCATTAAAAAATTACTTAGCAAGAGGGATGAAGATTTTTAAAAAAGAAACTATTTCAATCTAATTCATTGAAGGAAGTTTAAATAAATTTTTTTTTAAAATTTGATTTTTCTTTATGGAAGATAGGTAAGTAATATTAAGATTTTGATATATATCTAGCACTTGCCATCCAACTAGATTATAATTTCTTTTATCAAAAAAAACATTAAATTCATTTTCATCTTTTAGAATAGTAAAATTTATATATTTGTTATCTATAATTCTTTCATTTAAGTTGTTAATTTCATTAATTAAAAAATTTTTATCTAAAATATGTTCCAAAGGTGTTTTTGTAATTGGATAAAGATAATAACTTCCATTATTTGTTTTTATAACTAATGATTTTCCATTAGATACAAGTATTTTTTTATTATTAAGATTATAATTACAAAAAATTTTTTTTGGATATTCTATTGTGCAATTTCCAGTTTCAATTTTTCCATTAATATTTTGTTTGAAATTGAAATTTAAATTTTTGATATTTTTTAAATTTTCAATTATGTTTTCTTTGGTAGTTGCAAAAACATTTGAGGAATAAGTAAATAAAAAAAAAATTATTAAATATTTTTTCATGAAAGAACATCTCTTTTTCCGACATGATTTGCTTTACTAACAACTCCTTCAGCCTCCATCATATCAATAATTCTTGCTGCTCTATTGTAGCCTATTTGTAGTTTCCTTTGTAAAAAAGAAGTTGATGCTTTTCCCTCTGATTTAACGATTTCTAAAGCTGATTCATATAATTGATCTTTATCTTCATGTCCTTTTAAATTTTGTGCAGCCTCTTTTTCATCTGCAAAATTTAAAATTTCATCTACATAATCTGGTTCTGCTTGATATCTTAAAAAATTATTTATTTTTTCGATTTCATTATCAGATACAAAAGGTGCATGAATTCTTATAATTTTATTAGCTGATGACATATATAACATGTCTCCTTTCCCCAATAATTGTTCTGCTCCTTGTTCACCTAAAATAGTTCTACTATCTATTTTAGATGTTACTTGAAAAGAAATTCTGGTTGGAAAATTAGCTTTGATGGTTCCAGTAATAACATCTACACTAGGTCTCTGAGTTGCCATAATTATATGAATACCGGCCGCTCTAGCCATTTGAGATAATTTTTGAATATAATTTTCAATTTCTTTGCCAGCAACTAGCATTAAATCAGACATTTCATCAACAACGACAACTATATATGGCATTGGAAGCTTATGTTTAGCATTATAGCTATCAATATTTCTAACTCCTTCTTTGGTCATTAATCTGTATCTACTTTCCATTTCTTTTACGACCCACCCAAGTACAGAGGCAGCCTTTTTAGGTTCTGTAATTACTGGACACAGTAAATGCGGAATACCTTCATAAGTAGATAGCTCTAACATTTTTGGATCAATCAAAATAAATTTACATTTTTCAGGTGTGTGTCTGTATAAAAGGGACAATATTATAGTATTTATACAGACTGACTTGCCTGAACCAGTAGTGCCAGCAATTAACAAATGTGGCATAGAAGCTAAATCTCCTACTATTGGTTTTCCAGAAATATTTTTACCTAAAGCTATAGGTAGTTTTATTTCTTTTTTTTTGAAATCTAAATTATTTAATATTTCACTTAAATAAACATTTTCTCTAGAAGCATTAGGCAGCTCGATTCCGATTGTATTACTTCCGGGTATTGTAGCTATTCTAGCTGAATCGGAACTCGTATTTCTTGCTATATCATCAGAGAGATTTATAATTTTAGATACCTTTACTCCAGCAGCTGGTTCAAATTCATTTAAGGTAACAACTGGACCGTGACTTACTTTTTTAATATTACCGTTTACACCAAAATCTAATAATATTTTTTCTAAAAACTCAGGATCATTGTTTTCATCTTTATTTGACCTTTCTCTTTCTTTTTTTGTTGGTGTTTTTAATAAATCTAAATCTGGCAGTTTAAATTTTATTTTTTCATTTTCTTTTAATTTATCTGCTTTAATAAAAGGTAAATCTTCTTGAATTAAGTTTTTAATTTCATCTTGTGGTAAGTATGTGTTAATTATTTCACTTTTATCGGTATAATTTTTCTTTTTATTAAATAAATTTAAAACTTGTTTTAATAAATTCCAAGTTTTTTTAGGACTAAAATTTATACTAATTAAGAATAAACTTATAATTAATAAAGTTAGTATATAGTAAGTAATATTTTCATTAATGTTTATTAAATTATCTAAAAAACTTTTTTCCAGATAGCTACCAACAAAACCTCCATTTCCATTTATGTAGAGACTAAAAGCATTTTCATAAAAATGACTAAAATATAGAGATCCAAAAAAAAGATATAAGGTAACAAAAAATAAACTTTCTATAATTAAAAAAAAATTCTTACTTTTAAAAATATTTATTCCAGTAAAAAAAAATGTCACAGGAACTAAATATGAAATTAGTCCGATTGATTGAAAAAAAATATCTGAAACATAGCTTCCTTGAAAACCAAGGATATTTTTAATTTCCATATTTTCAGGAAATATAAAATTAGGATCATTTGGTGAATAAGAAATTAGTGCAATAAACAGTAATATTCCAAATGATAGAATTATTATCCCAAATATTTCTATCAATCTATTAATTGTAAATTCTAGTGTTATATTAGCTATTTTTTTTATGTTCATAATTTAATGAATCAAATTTACCACTTTGTATCATCTAATTTTTGTTGTTAAAATTAATTTGTTATGAAAGTTTGTATTTTAGGTGACGGATTAGTAAGCTTAACATTAGCAAAAGTACTAGTCTTAAAAGGTATATCAGTTGATATATTTTTTAATAGTAAAATAAAAAAATATAGTTTTACACGCACAATCGGTATAGCAAAATCTAATGTTAATTATTTAGATAAAAAAGTTTTAAGTATTAGAAAAATTTTATGGAATATAAAAAAGATTAAAGTTTACACAGAAAATTTTAAAAAAAATGAAATACTAAGTTTTTCTAATTCTAATGATTATACTTTTTCTATGGTTAAAAATAATGAATTTTATGATATCCTAAAAAAAAATTTAATTAATAATAAATTTGTTAAATTTAAAAAAAATAAAGACTATAAAGAAATAATTAAAGAAAATTATAATTTAATAATCAATTGTGATTTAAATAGTCAAATAACAAGAAAATTCTTTTCAAATAAAATTACAAAAAAATATTATAGTTTTGCTTACACAGCTATCATTGATCATAAAAAAATAATTAAAAATAATATTGCAACTCAAGTATTTACAAATAACGGACCAATTGCATTTTTGCCTATCTCAAATACTCAAACTTCAATTGTTTATTCATTAAGGAACAAGTTAAATAATAATAAATATGATATAAAAAAATTAATTCATAGATTTAATCCAAAATATGAAATCATTAAAATTAATAGTATTTCTAAATTTAAATTAAATTTATCAAACTTAAGAAATTATTATAAAAACAATATTTTAGCTTTTGGAGATTTGCTTCATAAGATCCACCCACTTGCTGGACAAGGTTTTAATATGTCTTTAAGAGATATTAAGTGTCTTTCCCAGTTGATTGATGAAAAGACGGATTTAGGGTTAGATCTTGATACAACAATTTGTCATGAATTTGAAAAAAAAATGAAAGATAAAAACTTTATTTTTTCAGTAGGCTTAGATTGGATTTATGAAATTTTTAATATTGAAAGTAAAACTAAAAATGAAGTTTTAAGTAAATCAATAAATTTTTTAGGAAAAAATAAATTTTTAAATTCTTTTTTTAAAAAATATGCAGATGAAGGTTTCATTAGAGAATGATTTTATTGCAAAGTAGTATTGTTATATTGATCATAGGTGTAAGTGCTTAAAATTTCTGCAATTTTTATTTTTCTTATATTTAAATTTGTAGCTTCTAGTAAGGCTTGTTTTTCCTCTAAACTAAAAGGTGAAGCCATAGCTAAAGCATTTATTATTTCATCTAAACTTTGTTTTTCTAAAGCTTTCCAATTAATTATAAATCCTCTTTTCTCAAATAATGTTTTTAAGTCTTTAAATATTATTTTTAGATCAGAAAATTTTAATTCCTCTTTTTGATCATTAAGATCATGTAAATAACTATCAAAATTAATTTCATATTCTCTATATTTTTTGTTATTTAATATTTCATTATTAATTTTAAATCTAATTAGTCCTTTTAAATCTATCAAATAACGTCCATCTTCTGTTTCTTTGAAACTTGTTATTTTTCCTAAGCAACCAATTTTATGAAGATCAGATGAATTTAAAGGATTTTGATTTTTTGATAATTTGGGTTGTATCATTCCAATTAATTTATTTGTTTTCATACTATCGTTAATCATATCTACATATCTTTGCTCAAAAATATTGAGTGGTACAGTAGTTTTAGGAAAAATGATAAAATTACTTAATGGAAATACTGCAATTTTTTTTGGTAAATCTTCTTTTTTCATTTTTTTTTAATATATCATATTTAAATATTCTTGCCACTCTCTTGGTGCAGATTGTCAATTAAAAAATAAAATCTAATAAAAATATTTTTATAGTAAAAAAGATTATAAAAAAATAGATCAAACATTTTGTTGGCACACTACAGTATAAATTATAGTTATTTTGTCTCTTGCTTAATTTTTAAAAAGCTACTACTTTCAATACTTATAGAACAAGCGGGTATAGCTCAGTGGTAGAGCGTCTCGTTGCCAACGAGAAGGTCGAGGGTTCGACCCCCTTTGCCCGCTCCATTATAAATACTTTTATGATACTTTGGATTTCATCTTATCCCAAAAGTGGAAATACATATATAAGATCTTTTTTGGCTTCATATTATTTTACAAAAAAGGGCAAATTTGATTTTAATTTATTGATGAATTTGCCACAATTCCCTTCTACGAGATTTACAAAAAAAGATTCATTATCGTTTATAGAAGCCTCTCAAAATTGGATTCCAAATCAAAACTTTTTCTTTGATAAAGGAAAATTTTTTTTTTTAAAAACACATAATTCTTTAAATAAATATTACGGTCAAGATTTTACAACATCAGACCAAACAATAGGGGCAATTTATATCGTTAGAGATCCTAGAAATATAATTTTATCTATGTGTAATCATTATTCATTTAGTATAGATTATGCACTTGAATCAATGTTAAATAAAGATGCTTCTTTATCACAGAAAGCAGCTAATGGTGATTGTAGTAATTTTACTTATCTTGGTTCGTGGGATCAGCATTATAAATCTTGGAAAGATAATAAAAAATTTAAAGTATTGTTCGTTAAATATGAAGATTTAAAAGAAAACAAAATAGAGATTTTTAAAAGAATAATTAGTTTTGTAAATCAACTTAAAGGTAGTAAAAAAACTATTGATGAAAAAAAATTTTTAAATTCTGTTACTTCGACTAATTTTGTAAATTTAAAAAATAAAGAAATTAATGAAGGTTTTGAAGAAAGTACAGCAACTAGCAAAGGAGATAAAATAAATTTTTTTAATTTAGGTTTTAAGAGTAAATGGGAAAATATGTTACCTAAAGAAATTGTATTGAAAGTTAATAAATTTTTTGAAAAAGAATTGAAGGAATTAGGTTATTTAAAAAATGAATGATTTGTTAAAAAAAAAATGTGTACCATGTGAAGGAGGTATAACTCCATTTGATATTTCCAAAATTCATAAATATCAAAAAAAGGTAGATGGCTGGGAAGTCTTAAAAAATGATAAAAAGATATTCTTTTTAGAAAAGAATTTTAAATTCAAAAATTTTATTGAAAGTCAAAATTTTATTAATCAAGTAGGAAAGGTTTCAGAAGAGGAAGGTCATCATCCTGATATTAAATTCGGATGGGGATATGCAAAAATAAATATTACCACACATGCAATTGAAGGATTGTCAGAAAATGATTTCATTTTAGCTGCAAAAATTGATAAAATTTTTAATGTCTGAAATGTCTAGTTTTAGAAAAAACTAATATAGTATTGGTATCATTTGCAAATTTAATTATTTCTTTATCTCTTACAGAGCCAGCTGGTTGAATAACTGCAGAAACTCCTGATTGTACTAATTTTTCAATTCCATCTACGAAGGGGAAGAAAGCATCAGAGGCAGCAACTATTTCAGTATTTGGGTTTATAAATTTTTTCATTTTATTTACTGCAATTTGACAACTATCTAATCTACTTGGTTGACCTGATCCAATACCTATAGTTGTTTTGTTTGACACTAAAACAATAGCGTTAGATTTTACAAATCTACATACATTAAAAGAAAATATTAAATTTTCAAATTGAGATTTAGTAGGTTTTTTTTTAGAAACAATTTTAAAATCTTTTTTTTGAATTTTTTTAATATCTTCCGATTGTATTAATATTGTATCATTAGAAGAATTAAATCTTAAATTTTCATTTAGATTGAAATTAGATGAATCAATTATTCTTAAATTTTTCTTTTTTTTGAGTATTTTTAAAGCGGTTTTATCAAAACCATTACCAATAACGATTTCTAGATAAATATTATTTAATTCTAAAGCTAAACTTTTATTTATTTTAAAATTACAGGAAACAATTCCACCAAAAGCACTTACAGGATCACATGCCAAGGCTAATTTGTAGCTCTCTAGTTTATTTTCTATTATAGAAACTCCACAAGGATTTGAATGCTTTATTATAACCGTACCAATATTTTTAGGTAAAGATTTAGATATTGTCAAAGCAGCAAATATATCATTATAATTATTATAGCTAAGCTTTTTTCCATGAAGTTGTTTTATATTTAGCGTTTTATTTTTTGAATAAATAGCACTCTGTTGGTGTGGATTTTCACCGTAACGAAGTTTTTCAATTAAATTGCCGTATATAATTTTTTTCTGTTGAAAGAGGTTATTATTGATTTTATTAAAATATTCAGAAATTAAAGCATCGTAATAAGCTGTTTCTGCAAAAGCTAATCGAGACATTTTTTCTCTAAATTTTAGTGAAGTTGATCCTTTATTTAAATTTAACTCTTTAACCAGTTCTTTATATTGGTCGCTTGAAGTAATAACGGTTACATCGTTATAATTTTTAGCTGCTGCTCTTACCATAGCAGGACCTCCAATATCTATATTCTCGATAATTTTTTTATGATTTTTTGTAGTCTTTAATGTGTCTTCAAATGGATAAAAATTCACTATTACAAGGTCAATGTTTTTAAAATTATTTTTATTTAAATCTTTTTTATGAGATTTATTTTGTCTTTTATTTAATATACCTGCGTGTATCTTTGGGTGTAGAGTTTTTATTCTTCCATCTAAAATTTCAGGTGAGTTGGTATATTCAGAAACTTCTTTACAATTATATTTTAGTTTTTTAATTGTTTTAAAAGTTCTACTAGAACTAATAATCTCAATTTTATATTTTTTTAGAATCTTTAGAAGTGATTTTAAATTTTTTTTGTCTGAGACTGAAATAAGTGCTCTTTTAATTTTTTGCATTACAATTTTGTTAATTCCCAATAAATATTCTCATTTTGATTATTTGTAATTCCAGAAATAAAAATATTTTGATTTTGTATATATGAATTTTTATTACCGAAATATAAACCATTATCAATATTTATATCAAAGTTATTACAAGCAAATTTCCATCCCTCATTTTCCAATTCAATTAGAATAGTTTTGTTATCTTGAGTTTTCATTAACTTTATAGTTGGTTCTAAGTGAAATCTAATGTCAAATTTAATATTAACATTTGATTTTTTATTTAAAATTTTATCTATGCCAATAAATTTATTTTTTTCTGGATAAAATTCAATTTCTCTTTCATGGATTGAGTTATATTTTTTTAGATATCCATTGTGTGAAACATTAATTTTCCAAAAATTTTTTTCAAAAACTATATTTTTTTTTAAAATTTTTAAATCATCATTAAGAATAAAATTATTTCTGTCAATTTTTTTAAAATGACATGAAGAATGATCATCGATGATTAAGGTATTATGTGTAGCAGTAGATTTTGATAATTCTTTTAGTTTAAAATTTTTATTCTCATAATATCCACAATTACTAATTAATTTTTTTCCATTTGAAATTATTTCAAAAGACATCGCACCGGATTGGTAATTTTTTGAAAAATTTAAATTTGGTGAATTACCTACATCCATTATTAAAGAAATTTTTTTATTTTTTAAAATTACATATCCTCCAAATTCTTTATTTTCATTTTTAAAAGTATAACCAAATCTTTTTAAGTAATGATCAAATTCAGAATTATTAGATATATTATTTCCATTAAATAAAATATCGGATTTAATATTTTGCCATACAAAGGCGTAACCTTGACCTAAATAATATATAGTCTCATTAATTTGATCTGGAATAGTAATTTGAGCTTCTTTGAACCATTCTCTAATCAAAATAAAATACCTTAAATAAAATATAAGTTGTTTAATACTTCTTGATTTTGGAAAACCTTGATTGTCTAATGAAAAATTTGAAATTTTCTTTAAAAGATTCAATCCAAAAGTTAGGTAATTTTTTTCTTCTTTATAGCAAAGTCCAACTAGTATTATTGCTGCACATCCTATCATTTTATCATCTATTAAATCTGACTTATTTATTTCATTTTTTAGATGATTAGTTTGTTTTTGTATCATTCCATTAAATTTTTTTTGATATTCTTCATTTATCTCTTCATAGGTAAGATTATGACTTGAAAGCCAGGCTATTATTCTTTTAGAAGTTAAATCAAATTCCCAACTTTTAGAATTATATTTAAAATTTTTTTTTATCCAATTTAAGATAATGGACTGAGTAGTTTTTTTTGAAGATTTTAAATCTAAGCTAAAAAACCAATAAAAATTATTTAATTTTTTAAATTCATTCTTTTTAATATTTTCTTTATCCCATAAGTTTTCAATTGAAATATCGTTAATGTTAATTTTTTTTTTTTGATATTTAATTATAGAAGATAAAAGGTGAGGACTGGGTTTATAAACTAAATTTTCATAATTAATTTTTGATATTTTTTTGTCATAGTAATTAGAATTTAAATAAATAATTCTAATATTATTTTTTATATTCTGAAAAAATTCATTAATGAAATTTAAAGAATTTCTTAAAATCATTCAATCAGACTGATTTTAATAGTTTGATATTTTTTTTAATATCTCCATTATTGCTTTTAAATATTGTAGTGCCAGAAACTATTATGTTAGCACCTGCTTCTATTACAGATTTAGAGTTTTCAAAATTAATTCCACCATCAATTTCAATATCAAAATTTAATTTATGATTTTTCTGTATAGTTTTTAATTCCTGAATTTTTACTAAAACTTCAGGCATAAATTTTTGGCCACCAAAACCTGGGTTAACACTCATAATTAATACTAAATCAATATTATTTAAATATTCTTTAATAACATCAACTTTAGTTTTTGGATTAAGAGATACTCCAACCTTTTTTTTTAATTTTTTAATTTTATATATAGATTCAATTAAATTATCAGTTGCTTCTGGATGAATAGTGATGATATCTGCCCCAGCATCAGCATAGGCTTCTATATATTTATGAACAGAGGAAATCATTAAGTGAACATCAAATTTTAAAGAGCAGTGTTTACGTAGTTCTTTGATAACAGGAGGACCAATTGTTAGATTAGGAACAAAGTGACCATCCATTACATCCACATGGACCATATCAGCTCCACCTTCCTCCAGTCTTTTTATTTCAGTCCCTAATTGACTAAAATCGGCTGATAAAATTGATGGTGAAACTTGTATTTTTTTCATTGATTATTAGTTTTACTAGTATCAATTTTTAAAAATTAAATGAATTAAAAAATTGATAAATTTGTCTAGAAATTTCGCTTTCAAGAGGAAATGACAACATGCCCATCACAGAATATCCTAAGATCCATGGCATTAAGTAAAATCTTATCATGAAAAAGAACCAAGCCACATATATTGGTATTAAAGGTCCAATGATAAAAGAAGGCGTTATTGGTTTAAATAATTTAATAATAGGATTTGTATACTTAACAAATACTTTCATAAAAAAAAAATCAGAATCTTCTCTTTGAAAAATGTTCATTGCAACTCTTCCTATTAAAGTCCACATAATAATTCCAAGTAGATAATCTATAAAATAAATTAGAGGATGAAAGTTCGCTGACATTTAAAATTTATATTTGAAAATGAATTGAAATAAAAGGGGCGAAATTAATCGCCCCTTAAAAAGATTATTTAGTGTTGTTTACCTAGAATTGATCTACCACTTGGTATACGTACTTCGTCTACCATTTTTTGAGTTGCTTTATCTGGCTCTTGAGTCATTAAACTCACTACAACCATTGCAACCAAACTAACAGCTGATCCGAAAATACCGAATGTTAACTGTGTAATTCCTAAGAATCCACTTCCACCAGTTCGAACCCAAACTAAGTACCAAGTACCAGCAGCTAGACCTCCTAACATACCAGCAATTGCACCTTGTCTGTTTGCTCTTTTCCACCATACACCAAGTACAAGTGGGAAGAATAATCCAGACATCGCAAAGTCAAAAGCCCAGATAACCGAACCTAAAATACCTTGGATCTCCATTGCTGCAATCGTTGCTCCAGCAAAACCAATTACTAGAAGTAGTACTCTAGCAACAAGTAGTCGTTTAGCAGTTTCCGCTTTTGGATCAATGATCTTATAGTAAACATCATGTGATATAGCGTTTGCAATTGCTAGAATTAAACCATCAGCTGTTGACATGGCAGCTGCCATACCTCCAGCGGCAACCAGACCTGAGATTACATAAGGTAATCCAGCTATCTCTGGTGTTGCTAATACAACGGCCTTACCACCCATGAAGAACTCGTTTAATTCAACAGTTCCATTTCCGTTAAAGTCGCTGATAAACATCAAGTTTGCTTGATTCCAGTTTTGATACCAATCTATCGCTTGAACTTCTGCAATTGATTTTCCGATAATACCTGTTGGTAATGATGGATCAATCAATGACAATTTAGATAGAGTCGCTAACATTGGTGCAGAAGAGTAAAGTAGGAAGATAAAAAATAATGACCAACCTACAGATTTTCTAGCTGCTTTTACACTTGGAGTAGTAAAGTATCTCATCATCACATGAGGCAATGAAGCTGTTCCCATCATCATTGCTAGTGCTAACGAAATAAATGCCCAAGGTGTAGCGTTTACAGCTGAGTGAGCTTTAGTTATTCCAGCTAACCCTTTAGGTACAGTTTTTAGATCAGCAGCTGCATTTTTTACAAAACCAAACTGTTGTTCTAATTCACCAATTCTAGCCACTTCATCAGCTAACATAAAGTGAGGGAAGAAACCCGCACCCATTTTGTTACTGATCCAGAATACTGGAAGCAAGTAAGCTATAATTAGTACAATATATTGCGCAACCTGTGTCCAAGTTACCCCTCTCATACCACCCAACATTGAACATAGTAAGATACTTACTAATCCAACATAAACTGCGTACTGAAATGGAATATCAAGAGCAACAGATGCAATAGTACCTGTAGCATTAATTTGAGCTGTTACATAAGTAAATGATGCAACAGTTAAAACTACCACCGCACTAAACCTAGCTAAATTACCACCGTATCTTGTACCAATAAAATCTGGAACTGTGTAACAGCCAAATTTTCTTAGGTATGGTGCTAATAAAGATGCTACTAATACATAACCACCAGTCCAACCTACAAGTAGAGCCATATAACCATAACCTTTAAAGTAAATACCTCCCGCCATTGCAACGAATGAAGCTCCAGACATCCAGTCTGCTGCCGTCGCCATTCCATTGAATACAGTTGGTACTTGCCTTCCAGCTACGTAATATGCATCAGCTTGGGCTGTACGTGATAGATAACCAATTAATGCATAGATGAATACTGTGAATGCCACAAAAGCGATACCGATTGCTTTGGCAGTCATACCCATCTGTTCAGCAATTGCCATTATGATTATGAAACCTATAAATCCTCCTGTATAGATTCCATATACCTTAGGCAAATTATCTATAAAATTACCTTTCATTATTCGTCCTCTCTTTCGCTAAAGCCGAATTCTTCATCGATTTTTTCTTGTCTATTTGCAAACCAAAAAATTAGGATTACGAAAGCTCCAAGAGACCCTTGACATGTAAACCAGTATGTCCACGGATAACCGAAAGGTCCTGTGACCTTATTCATTTCAGCTCCAAAGAGAAAGATGCCAATTGAGAAAACAAACCAGATTGCCAGAGTTATAAATAACAATGACCTGGTTTTTTCCCAGTGTTTTTGTTGATTTGACATTTTTACCTCTCTATTTAGTTATAACTATTTAAAATCATAACTATTATAAGAGCTTTGAAAAGACTAAAAATTGATCATATTAGCTAATTATTTCTTACTTTTTTGAGGTATAATTGGCAAATTTAGCAATAATTATGGCAAAATATAAATTAACTTGGAAAGATTTAACTTTAAGGGATTTTAAAACTTATTTATTTGCTTTATTTAAAGCATTCATTCCTAAAAAAAAGATAAAGACTTTGGATGAGCTGGAAGATTTCATACAAACAAAATCTGCTTGGGTAACGCAAGTAACTTTGTACAATTATTTAAAAACTAGAATGGGAACGAGGTATGTGCTGCATTTTGATAATGATAAATTTATGTCTTCAGTCAATCTTGCCAAATGGAATATTTATTCTGTTTCTATACAAGATTTAACTTTTTTTATATTTTCATATTTGAAAGTTAATTTTAATTATAAAGACACTCAACAAGCAAAAGAAATTTTTAATAAAATATTAGATGATGAAATTTCTAATAAAATGCCTTTGGATATTATAGATGAAGCCAAAAAAAAGTTTTAATGATAGATTAGAAAATATAAATTGGGAAATTTATTATAAAGATTTGCCATTTAATCAGAGTGCTCTTTCATTATATAAATGGGCACCTATAGCTGACGAATTAAAAACTTTAGATCGTAAGATTGTATTAAATTCAATGATACTAAAATGGGATGTAATTAAAAAAAGAATTTGAAAGTTTAATTCAGTTTTAAATATTTTTTCTATTTTCAACTAGACTGTCCACTACACTTGGATCAGCTAAAGTAGTAGTGTCTCCTAATTGACTATGTTCATTAGCGGCAATTTTTCTTAAAATTCTTCTCATTATTTTTCCAGATCTAGTTTTTGGAAGACCCGGTGTAAAATGAATCAGATCTGGAGTTGCCAAAGGTCCTATTTGTTTTCTTACCCAAAGTTTTAGATCCCGCTCAAGTTCTCCTGTTTCGTTTTCACCAGCATTTAATGTCACGTAACAATACAATCCATTCCCTTTAATATCATGTGGGTAACCAACTACAGCAGCCTCAGCAACTTTTGGATGAGCTACAAAGGCACTTTCAATTTCTGCAGTGCCTAAATTATGACCTGAAACGATAATCACATCGTCAACTCTACCTGTGATCCAATAATATCCATCTTTATCTCTTCGACACCCATCTCCAGTAAAATATTTTCCATTAAATTGAGAAAAATATGTATCGATAAATCTTTGGTGGTCTCCATATACTGTTCTCATTTGACCAGGCCAAGACTGAGCTATACAAAGTCTTCCTTCTCCTGCTCCTTTAATTTCTTTTCCATTTTTATCAACTAGTGCTGGCTTAATTCCGTAGAATGGTTTTGTGGCTGAACCTGGTTTTAAAGGAATTGCACCAGTTTGAGGAGCTATCATTATTCCCCCTGTTTCAGTTTGCCACCAAGTATCTACAATTGGGCATGAGGAATTTCCAACAGTTTTATAATACCACATCCATGCTTCTGGATTGATAGGTTCTCCAACCGTACCAAGAAGTTTAAGTGACTTTCTTGATGTTTTTTTAACAGGCTTATCTCCTTCACGCATTAAAGCTCTAATTGCAGTTGGAGCTGTGTAAAAAGTGTTTACTTTATATTTATCTACTATTTGCCACCATCTAGAACTGTCAGGATAATTTGGAATACCTTCAAACATAATTGTGGTAGCCCCATTCGCGAGCGGTCCATAAATAATATAGCTATGACCGGTTACCCAACCAATGTCGGCAGTACACCAGTAAATATCTTTTGGTTTGTAGTTAAAAATATATTGATGGGTCATAGATGCATAAACCATATAGCCGCCAGTCGTGTGGAGAACTCCTTTTGGTTTACCAGTAGAACCGGATGTATACAAAATAAACAAAGGATCTTCTGCATTCATTTCCTCAGGTTCACATTGATAAGGAACATCTTTGATTAATTCATGGTA
Source organism: uncultured Pelagibacteraceae bacterium (assembly GCA_902569055.1). GTDB lineage: Bacteria > Pseudomonadota > Alphaproteobacteria > Pelagibacterales > Pelagibacteraceae > Pelagibacter. The sequence goes on from CACFSU010000011.1 coordinate 27,054, forward strand.
CCAAACATCTCTGTTATCATTCCAATTGATATAATTTCCTGTACGTTTAACAACGATACATTTTTTTACATTCGGGCAATTTAATAACGCTTCATCTGTAGTTTCTTTTAGTGGAATAATTTTTCCTCCTCTTAAACCTTCATCTGCAGTTATAATGTATTCAGACTTACAATCGTTTACTCTGCCAGAAATAGAATCTGCTGAAAATCCTCCAAAAATAATCGAATGAATGGCACCAATTCTTGAACAAGCAAGCATTAAAATTGCTAATTCTGGTATCATAGTTAAATAAATTGTTACTCTATCCCCTTTTTTAATTCCTAATTTTTTTAACCCATTAGCTGCTTTAGATACTTTTTGATGAAGCTGTTTATAAGTTATTTTTTGACTTTCTTTTGGATTATCTCCTACCCAAATTATTGCTGTTTTATCTTTTTTATCCTTAAGGTGTCTATCAATACAATTTGCGGAAGCATTTAAAGTTCCATCTTCAAACCATTTAATTTTTACTTCTTTTGTGCTGTATTTTATATCCTTAATTTTTTTATAAGGTTTTATCCAAGTAATTCTTTTTCCTTCTTTTCTCCAAAATTCATCATTACTTTTTATAGACTGAGAATATTTTTGTTGATATTTACTTTTATTAGCCCAGCTACTTTTAATCCATTCAGGTTTCGTTTTAATTATAACTTCAGGTATAAAATTTTCGTTATCTATTTTTGATTTATTTTTTCTTTTTTTATTTTTAGAAGTTTTTTTTCTAACTTTAGCTCTTTTTTTTCTTACCTTGCTTTTCTTTTTCTTTTTTTTTGGCATGAGATAATTTTTTTTTTAAATTCTACTCATGTTATTTATAATTTTCCAGCTTTTATAATCAACTGGCATTACAGAAAGCCTACTTTGCTTTATAAGAGCTAAATGGCTTAATTCCTTATTTTTTCTGATATTTTCAAGTGTTACAGGGTTAGAAAGTTTGCTTTTAAATTGAACAGTTACAGCAACAAACCTTCCTGTTTTGTCTGTTTTATCTAAATAAAACTCTTTGATAACTTTTACTATTCCAACCACCTCTTTTCCAATGTTTGAATGATAAAAAAAACAAAGGTCACCTTTCTTCATACTCTTTAAGTTCTTTGCGGCTTGATAATTTCTAACACCATCCCAAGGTGCACCTTTCGTTCCAGCTTTTTTTTGTTGATTAATTGACCAAACATCTGGTTCAGATTTCAATAACCAATATTGCATTATAATTGAACTCCTGTACCTTTAAGAAAAGATGCATCTTCATCCAAAGGCCATCTAGGTTTTGCTGGATAATCTAAATTGCTAAATTGATTTAATTTAAATTTTTCCAAACCTACCATTGCAATCATTGCCGCATTATCTCCACAAAACTCTATTGGTGGAAAAATACTTTTATAATTATTTTCTTCACATAGATTAATTAACATAGATCTAATTTTTTTATTTGCTGCAACTCCTCCAGCAACAACAAAAATTTTTTCGTTTAGTTTATTTATTTTTTCAAATTCAGTAAAAGCAATCTTTGTTTTTTTATATAAAATTTCCTCAATTGTTTTTTGAAAAGATGCTGCAAGATCATATTTATCTTGTTCTGATTTAATTGTTTTGCTTATCTTCAACACGGCAGTTTTTAGACCTGCAAAAGAAAGATTGCATCCTCCTTTGCTGAAAATTGGTTTTGGTAAATCATATTTTTCTGGATCACCTTTTTTAGCTAAAATTTCTATTTGAGGTCCTCCTGGAAATTCTATTCCTAAAAGCTTTGCCGTTTTGTCAAACGCCTCACCTAATGCATCATCAATAGTTGTTCCTAATCTTTTATATTTACCAAGGTTCTGAACACTTAAATATTGTGAGTGCCCGCCTGAAATTAAAAGAAGTAAATATGGATAATTTAAATTTGTATTTAGTTTTGGACTTAAAGCATGTCCCTCTAAATGATTAACAGCAATAAAAGGTTTATTCATTGCTGTTGCGAAAGCTTTACCAAAACTTAACCCAACTGATAAACAAACAATTAATCCAGGACCAGCGGTAGAAGCAACGGCATCTACTTCCTCAATTTTTCTTCCACTTTCATCAATAGCTTTTTTGACAATCCAATCAATTTTTTCAATGTGTGAACGTGCTGCTAGTTCAGGAACTACACCACCAAATTCCCTATGAACCTCCACTTGGCTAGAAACAATGTTGGATAAAACTACTGGTAATCCTTCTTCATTTTCAGTTATTAAAGAAGCTGCTGTTTCATCACAACTAGACTCTATTCCAAGAATTAAGGGTTTTTTGCTCATTCAAATAGTTTTTAATAATTGTACAATCTTTATACAAGTAAGAAATAATTTTTTATGAGAAAAAAAATAATAATTGGATCTAGGGGTAGCAAGCTTGCCTTACTTTATGCTCAACAAGCTAAAGATAAGATTATTGAAAATACCGACCTTGGTAATGAAGATATTTTAATTAAATCAATTACAACTAAAGGTGACGAAGTACAGGATATAAGATTATCTGAGCTTGGTGGAAAAGGTTTGTTTTCTAGTAATATTGAAAAAGAACTTCAGTTAAAAAATATTGATATTGCAGTCCATGCACTGAAAGATATGCCTGCTAATGAGACAGAAGGATTAAGGACAGATTCTTTTCTTAAAAGAAATGACCCTAGAGAGATTTTAATTACAAAGAACAAAAAAAAACTTAAAGATTTAGATCAAAAGTCAATTGTTGGTACCTCATCATACAGAAGAGAATTTCAAATAAAAAAAATTAGACAAGATTTGAACTGTAAACTAATTAGAGGAAATGTAGATACTAGAATTAGAAAATTGAATGAAGGGATGTATGATGCAATTATTTTGTCTTATGCTGGTATCAAATTTTTAAAATTTGAAAATAAAATCTCAGAAATTTTTTCAGCTGAAGAAATAATTCCTAGTGCAGGACAAGGCGTAATTGCTCTTCAATGCAGGGAGAATGATGATGAGACAATTTCTACTTTAAACAAAATTAATCATGAGGAAACTCATAAAAGAGCTCACCTTGAGAGAAATATTTTAAAAGTTTTAGATGGAGATTGTGAAACAGCAATTGGTGCTCATTCAGTGGTTGATGGAGATAAGATTATAGTAGAGGCTGAACTTTTTTCTTTAGATGGTAAACAAAGGTTTTATGAAAAAAAAGTTGGAAATTTGAATGAGTTTAAAGAAATTGGTAAAGAGATTGGAATACTTTTAAAAACAAAATCAAATAATTCATATAAAAGATAATATGCATATTTTGTTAACTAGACCACTGGAGGATTGTTCTGAAATGATATTAAAATTTCAATCATTAGGACATCAAGTTTCTCATCTTCCATTAATAAGAATTGAAAAGGTTAATTATGAAGAAATTAACTTTTCTGAATATGGTGGAATTGTTTTTACTAGTGCAAATGCAGTAAAATTTTTAAACACATTAAAATTAGATAAAAATATTAAATGCTTTTGTGTGGGTGACGCTACAGAAAATAAAGCAAGAAGTGTTGGTTTTCAAAATACAATTGCGGCTGAAGGAAATGTCACAAACTTAAAGGAGTTAATAATACAAAGTTATCAGTCTAAAAATAAAGAATTACTTTACGTTAGTGGTGAAACAATATCGGTTGATTTAGATGAGCAGTTATTAAGCGAAGGTTTTAGGGTAAAAAGAATTATTAATTACAGAGTAGATCATAATCAAAAATTTGATGAGAAATTTGTTAATGAATTAAAATTAAATATGCCTGATATGGTCTATGTTTATTCTCAAAATAGTGCGTCAAGCTTCTTAAATTTCATAAAGATTTACCAAACCGAAAATTTATGGATGAATACAAATTTGATGTGTATAGGCGAAAAAACCTCGTCAATACTGAACGAAATCAAGTGGAAAAAGATTTTTCTTTTTAACCCTGGAGAAGAAGAGTTTTTGTTATATAAAATTTAAAAATGGAATTAATTAATAATTTTTCGGAGATATTTTTATCAGTATGGAATAAAGGAATTCTTGGTGTTGATATTTTTCAAATCTTAATTGGTATTGGAATATTTTTACTATTCTTAATTTTTAGAGGTCTAATAAGCAAATTAGTTATTAAAAAATTAGAAATTATCTCGAAAAGAACAACGAATAAATTAGATGATACTTTTGTTCAATCACTCGTAGGTCCAACAAGATTTTTACCAATTGTATTAGGATTTTTTATTGCAAGTTACTACATGACTTTTTCCATAGAAGGAAGAGAAGTAGTCGACACAATAAATAGAACGCTGATTACTATTTTAATTTTTTGGGTAATTCACCAAATCATAGAACCTGTCTCATACATACTTAGTGGTTTAGACAAATTGTTAACAAGAGAACTTATTGGCTGGATAATTAAATCACTAAAAATTTTAATTTTTATTTTAGGTTTAGCAGCAGTTTTAGAATTGTGGGGAATTAAAATAGGTCCAATCATTGCAGGTCTTGGATTGTTTGGTGTTGCTGTAGCATTAGGGGCACAAGATTTATTCAAAAATTTAATATCAGGAATTTTAGTTTTAGTTGAAAAGAGATTTAAAATTGGAGACTGGATAGCTGTCGAGGGTATTATTGAAGGTGTAGTAGAAAAGATTGGATTTAGATCAACAACAATTAGAAAGTTTGACAAATCTCTTGCTATTATTCCAAATTTTCAATTTGCCGAAAACGCAGTTGTAAATGTAAGTGAAACTTCAAATTGGTTAATCAGTTGGATTATTACACTTCAATATGACACTACAGTAGATCAGTTAAAAAAAATTAGAGATGAAATCGAAAGTCATATTAATTCAAGTGAAGATTATAATACTTCAATCGGTCTTGCAGTAAGAGTTGATAAATTTTCAGATAGTTCAATAGATTTGTATGTGAGATGTTTTACAAAAACAGATAGTTGGAATGAATGGTTATCAGTAAAAGAACGTTTAGCAATTGAAATTAAACAAATAGTTGAGAATAATAAAGCCTCTTTTGCTTTTCCAAGTCAATCAATTTATATCGAAAAAAAATGATTGCCATTTTCTATTTAGTTTTGCAGATATTAAAACTATATTCTTATGTAGTTATAGCAAATGTTATAGTTAGTTGGTTGATTGCTTTTAATGTTTTGAATACACAAAATAGATTTGTTTATGCTGTTTTAGATTTGACCTATCGATTGACCAATCCTTTTCTTAATAGAATCAGACGTTTCCTACCAAATTTAGGTGCTCTAGATATATCTCCTATAATTTTACTTCTATTGATTTGGTTTATAGAAATGTGTATGAAGCTTTACATTGCACCAATGATATTCTAAAAAATTTATGATTTTAATTGATGGTAAAAAAGAAGCTGCTTTATTAAGAGAAGAACTTAAAAAAGAAGTCTCTGAATTAAAGGTTAAATACAATAAAGTTCCTGGATTAACTGTAATTTTAATTGGAGATTTAGTACCAAGTCAAATTTATGTTAGAAATAAAGAAAAATCTGCTAATGAAGTTGGACTAAAGTCTGATGTAATTAGATATCCAGACTCTGTTGAAGAAAAAGTAATATTAGATAAAATTCAAGAATTAAATAAAGATGAGACAGTATCAGGAATTTTAGTTCAATTGCCACTTCCAAAGCACATTGATAAGCAAAAAGTAATTGAAATGATAAGTCCTTTAAAAGATGTTGATGGTTTTCATCCAATGAATGTTGGTAATCTTTCTTCAGGATATGAAAGTTCAGTGCCATGTACTCCACTAGGATGCTATTTGTTGATCAAGAAAATAGAGTCAAACTTAGAAGGGAAAAAGGCAGTAATAGTTGGGAGATCTAATCTTAATGGTAAGCCAATGACTCAACTTCTTTTAAAAGAAAATTGCACTGTAACAATAACGCATTCAAGAACCAAAGATTTAAAATCAGAGTGTTTAAAAGCAGATATTATCGTTGCAGCAGTTGGTATACCTGAACTTGTAAAGGGTGATTGGGTTAAAGAAAATACAATCGTAATTGATGTTGGGATCAATAAAACTGAAAAAGGTATTGTTGGGGATGTGGACTTTAAAGAAGTTTCAAAAAATGCAAAAGCATTAACCCCAGTTCCTGGTGGAGTTGGACCCATGACTATTGCTTGTTTGCTTAAAAATACTATCGACTGTTTCAAAAGATCGCAAATTTAATAATTAAATCAATAAGTTTTATTTGTTAAGTTAGTGTATGAAAAAACCTAAGTATCCTTACAGAATTGCGATTCTAATGGTTATACTTACCATTCCTCCTATAGGAGCAACACAATTAGGATGGTACTTATTTGATCAACAAACTGGATTTGATTATGGTATGATCGTCGGTACATTCTCAGTAATATATGCTGCTTGGTTAATGTATGAAAAAAACTGGCGGGAGGAAGACGAAGACTAATTATGGAAAAGATAATTTTTTTTGGATTAGTAATCCCTATTTTTATTTTTGTTCTTTACTTAGGTGGTAGAGCTATCATGACGGGATTTGGTGCTAAGAAATCTAATAAAACTAATTTAGAGGATGAGATTAAGGATGGAACAGATAGCCTTGATAATGCTAAAAACTTAACCGATGAGTTAAATAAATTAAATGAACTATTAAAAAGTGGTGCTTTGACTCAAGAAGAATTTGAAAAAGCTAAAAAAAAAATTTTAGATAATTAATTTTTTTCCATTAACCATAACTTACTTCCAGCTAAAAGATAAATTTTTCCATTTTTTGGGTGTATTTGAATATCTCTTATTCTTCCTATTTTATCTTTAAAAATTATTTCTTCTCTTACATCAGACAAATTATCAAAAATTAATTTTCTTAAAGATTTATCTTTAAGTGACGTTATTAAAGCATGACCGTTCCATTCTTTAAACTCCTCACCTTTGTAAATTGCAATTGCACTAGTTGCTATAGAGGGTACCCAATATTGAATAGCTTTTGTGAATCCTGGTTTCCATTTTGGACCTATTTTTGTTCCTGAATAATTTTTTCCACCCCAACCTAATATTTTCCAACCATAATTCTCTCCTTTCTTAGCTTCCCCAAACCAGTCACCACCTCTTGCTCCGTGATTACTTAAATAAATTTTTCCATCGAAAGGAGATAATGTTAAACCTTGAGGATTTCTAATTCCAATTTGATAAATTTCTGGTAGCCAATCTGATTTACCTTTAAATTTAGGATTATCTTTAGGAATACTTCCATCAACATTTATTCTAATAATACTCCCAGGATGTTTGGTTGGATCTTGTGCAATCATGCCTTGCCCTCTCTCGCCAGCTGATGCAAATAGATAATTACCTTTGATCGCTAATCTAGATCCAAAATGATATCCAGAATCAATTGGTGGATTTGCTTGAAAAATATTTTCGAAGATTAAATCTTTATTATTAAATTTTGCTTTTGCAATTGAAGTGCTTGTTTTCCAATTACCTCTATTTTCAGTATATGCGACATATACAAAATTTTTATTAAATAGAATATCTAGGAGACCACCTTGACCGTGTTCAAGAAAATTTAAATTATGATTTATCAAATTTATATTTTTATTGTTTACATTTACCAATTTTATAGAACCACCTTTTTCAGTGACAAGTATATTATTTTGACTTACAAAAGTTGATCCCCATGGATCTTTTAGATCTACAATTTTTATAAAATTAAAATCTTCTGCTTTGGCTATATTAGAAAAAATTAAGATTAGTAATATGAAAAGAATTTTCATATTAATTAAAAAACTACGTCAAAACCTTCAAAGTCTGGTGGACCTAAATACAAATCTCTGTGTTGTGCAGCATTTTTGTGGGCTAGTCTAAAAGCTTCTGATTTAGTCCAATTTATAAAATCTTCTTTAGAATCCCAAGTGCTATGAGATGAATATAGAGAATACTCTTTATTAGTGTCACCTTTAATCAAATTAAAATTCTTAAATCCCTTTACACCTTCAAGATGTGTGTCTCTATTTTTCCAAACATCCTCAAATTTTTTTTCTTTGCCAAGAACAATTTTAAATCTATTCATTGCAATATACATAATTTTTTAAGATAATTTTGATCTTCCTCCATCAACTGCTATAATCTGACCTGTAACCCAAGAGCTATCATCAGTAATTAGAAATTTCGCAAGTGAAGCTGAGTCTTTTCCTTCACCTAGTCTTTTTAAAGGATGAGCTTTTGCTATTCCGTCAGCTAATGCTTTATTTTTCAACATTGGTTCTGCAATTTTAGAATTTGTTAAACTAGGAGCTATACAGTTTACTCTGATGTTTGGAGCAAATTCTGCTGCCAATGAAACAGTCAATCCCTCTACTGCAGCTTTAGTTGAAGCAATTATTGCATGGTTAGTAAATCCTCGTTGAGCTGCAACTGTTGAAAACAAAACAACTGAACCTTTATTTTTTTTTAAACTTTCTTGATAACCTTTAATAACTTCAACTGCTGAATACAGGTTTAATTTCATACATTTATTAAAATCATTTTCATTGACCATTCTCAAAGGTTTTAAATCTATTGAACCAACACAATAAGCAACACCTTTTATATCTGGAATATCATTTTTAACCTTTTCTATAAATCCATCTTCTAAAACATCAGCAATGGTAAAAGTGCAACCAAGTTTTTCAGAAATACCTTTTGTTTCATTTTCGTTTCTTCCAACTAAATGAACAGAATTTCCTGAGTTTACTAGTTGTTCAGCTAAACTAGATCCGATTGAACCTGTCGCACCAAAAATTATATATTTTTCTGACATAAAAAATTTTATTAGTTATATTTAATTATGAGGTTATTTTTTATACTGGGTAATCAATTATTTCCATCAAAATACTTGAACCGCTTCAAAAAAGACCACCTATTTTTTATGGCTGAAGATTACCAATTATGTACATACGAAAAACATCATAAACAAAAA
>CACFSU010000012.1 GCA_902569055.1 uncultured Pelagibacteraceae bacterium
AAGAAATAACAAATAAAACTAAAGTTATAGCTATTACACATTTATCAAACGTAACTGGTTCAATTCTTCCTATTAAAGAAATAACTCAATTAGCTCACTCAAAAGGAATAATTGTTGTAGTAGATGGATGCCAGGGAGGACCTCATCTTAAATTAGATATGCAGGATTTAGATTGTGATTTTTATGCCATCTCATGTCATAAAATGTATGGACCAACAGGACTAGGAGTTTTGTATGGAAAAAAAAAATGGCTTGAACAACTTCCTCCTTATCAAGGTGGAGGTGGTATGATCAATGAAGTTAAAAAAGATAGAATTTCATATGGAAATCTTCCAAATAAATATGAAGCAGGAACAATGGCAACAGCTCAAGTGATAGCTTTTGATCAGTCGATAAAGTTTTTAGAAAGTATTGGAATTGAAAATATTATCAAACATGAAAAAGAGTTAATTGAGTACGGTCAAGAAATTTTACAAAAAAATAATTCTGTTGAGTTGATTGGAAATCCAAAAAAACGTGGTGGAGTTTTATCTTTTACGATTAAAGGTATTCATGCCCACGACATAGCAACAATTTTAGATGAGACTGGAGTAGCAATTCGAGCTGGTCATCATTGTTGTCAAATACTTCATGATAAATTAGGTATACCTGCGAGCGCAAGAGCTTCTTTAGGTGTTTATAATAATAAAGATGATTTAGATAAATTAAATGAAGGAATTAATAATTGTAAAAAAATTTTTGATTTAAAATGAATTTAAAAGAACTATATCAAGAAATAATCCTAGAACATGGAAAAAATCCTAAAAATTTAGGAAAAACTGAAAATTTTAATAAAGATGCAAAAGGAAACAATCCACTGTGCGGAGATAACATTCACGTGTATTTAAAATTAAATGATCAAAGAAAGGTTGAAGATATATCATTTGAAGGCAGTGGATGTGCAATTTCAATGGCTTCTGCTTCAATTATGACAGACTTGATAAAAGGTAAAAGTGATAACGAAGCTAAAGAAATTATAGAGGATTTTTTAAAAATGATTAAAGAAAACACAGAACTAAAATCAAGTATATTAAAAGAAGATGATAAAACAAAATTAATGTGTTTATCAGGAGTTAAACAGTATCCAATGAGAGTTAAGTGTGCTACATTATCTTGGCATACATTAGTTTCAGCGATGGAAAATGATGGTAAAGAAGTTAGTACAGAAAGCTAAATTTTATGGAAGTAAAAGATAAAATTATTGAAGAAATTAGAAAAATTTATGATCCAGAATTACCAGTGAACATTTATGAACTTGGTTTGATTTATAATATTAAAGTAGATGGTCGTAAAGCTGAAATAAAAATGACTTTAACTACGCCTAATTGTCCAGTTGCTGAAAGTTTGCCCAAAGAAGTTAAAGAAGGAGCTATGCAAGTCGAGGAAATTGATGATGTTGATCTTCAATTGGTTTGGGATCCACCTTGGACAAAAGATATGATGTCTGATGCTGCTAAATTGGAATTAAATTTATAATGAATCCCATAATTAAACTCAGTGATAATGCTGCATCAAGAATTAAAGAAATAATGTCTAGTGCTCAAAAAGATTTAATTGGAGTAAGAGTTTCCGTTAAGTCTGGGGGTTGTGCTGGAATGTCATATGTCATGGAATACTCAAAAGAAATTAATCCAAATGACGAATTGATAGAAGAAAAAGGTGTTAAAGTTTTTATAGACTCGGCTGCTGTTATGTATCTATTAGGTACAGAAATGGATTATAAAAAAGAGGAATTTTCCTCAACTTTTGTTTTTAATAACCCTAATGAAACGGAGCGATGCGGCTGTGGGGAATCTTTTAAAACTGACTAAAAAACAGTATCCCATAAGTTGCATAGCAGTATTGCGTAATATGCATATCTTTGATATAAGATTCTTATGAACAAATTTGAATTTAAAAATCTTGTTAAAAATCTTAAAGATTCTTTAAAGGAAAAGACTTTTTTTAAAGATTTACGTAAGGAAGTAAATACTGGTGCAAACGGCACTCAAGATTACGTTGTTAAAAAAGGTGTTAACAAAGATAGAGTTGCTACAACAAGGCAGTAATTAACTACTATAATACATCTCAAATTCTACTGGATGTGGTGCATGTTCAAACTTGTGAATTTCTTCAAACTTAAGAGCAATGTAAGCGTCTATTTGATCGTCTGTAAATACATTACCTTGAGTTAAAAATTCTCTATCCTTATCTAAACTTTCCATTGCTTCCCTTAGTGATCCGCAAACAGTTGGGATAGCCTTAACTTCTTCAGGTGGTAAATCATATAAATCTTTATCAAAAGATTCTCCTGGATGTATCTTATTCTTAATTCCATCTAATCCGGCCATTAACATCGCCGCAAAGGTAAGATAGGGGTTTCCAGAAGCATCTGGAAATCTAATTTCACATCTCGCACCTTTTTTACTTAAAGTAATTGGAATACGACATGATGCAGATCTATTTCTAGCTGAGTAAGCTAACAATACTGGAGCTTCAAAACCGGGAACTAATCTTTTGTAACTATTAGTTGTTGAATTGGCAAATGCATTAATTGCTTTAGCATGTTTTAAAATTCCACCAATATAATGTAATGCGGTTTCAGATAATCCAGCATAGGCATTACCTGAAAATACCGGTGAATCACCTTTCCAAATAGATTGGTGTATATGCATTCCTGAACCATTATCACCCGCAACAGGTTTTGGCATGAATGTTGCAGTTTTTCCAAATGAATGAGTCACCATTTGAACAACATATTTATATAATTGAACGTTATCAGCTTGATTAACTAAAGTACCAAAGTACATACCAAGCTCATGTTGACTTGGAGCAACTTCATGGTGATGTTTTTCAACTTTAATTCCAACTTCTTTTAAATTTTTAAGATATTCGCCACGCATATCTTGTTCACTATCTACAGGGGGAACTGGAAAGTAACCACCTTTAACTGGAGGTCTGTGACCCATATTACCATTTTCATATTCTTTACCTGAATTGTAAGGACCTTCTTTACTATCAATTTTAAATCCACATTCATTCATGTCGTTTTTAATTTTAACATCATCAAAAACAAAAAATTCTGGTTCAGGACCAAAAAATGCTTTATCACCAATTCCAGATGCTTTTAAATATTCCTCTGCTTTTTTCGCTACACCTCTTGGATCTCTTTCATAAGGAGTTTTCTTTACTGCATCTAAAATATCACAAAAAAGTACTGCTGTATTATGAGAAGTAAAAGGATCTAAAAAAAACCTTGAAGTGTCAGGTTTTAAAATCATATCTGACTCATTGATAGCTTTCCAACCAGCGATAGATGAACCATCAAAAAAAACACCATTCTTTAACATATCTTCATCCACTACTGTAGCATCCATAGTCAAATGCTGTAATTTACCTCTTGGGTCTGTAAATCTTAAATCAACAAATTCTGCGTCTTTGTCTTTAATAAATTTTAAAACGTCACTAGCACTCATTTTCTCTCCTTTATAATTCTGATCGTTGTATTACCAAAAAAAGACTGATAATTAATGCTCTTTTACTTAATAACACCTATGCAATTTTTACATAAATGTATAATTAAATACTTTAAATAACTAACAATTAAAAGTTGAATAATGACTTTATTAGACAAAGAACCTATAAGAAGAGTTGAGAAATCGTTAAAAGAATTTGATCCAAAACAAAGTGTTATTATTTTAGAAACTTCAGCGAGAACGGCTGTAGAAGCAGCCTCATCTTTAGGTTGTGAAGTAGGGGCTATTGTAAAAAGTTTACTTTTTAGAACAGAAAATGATTTCACCCTATGTTTAATTGCTGGAGATAAAAAAGCTTCACTAAATAAGATAAAAAAAGAATTAAATATTAAAGATGCATCTATGGCTTCACCTGAACAAGTAAAAAACGTTACGGGCTATACTATAGGAGGTGTTTCACCTATTGGACATAAAAATAAAGTTGATATTTTTATAGACAAATCTTTAGAAAGATTTAGTTGTCTTTTTGCAGCTGCTGGACATCCTAACTGCGTATTTAAAATAAATTTTACTGATTTACAAAAAATAACAGATGGTTCGATTAAAGAAATAACTGAATGAGGCAACCAAAATTATTAGATTATTTATTATTAGTTTTACTTGCATTGATTTGGGCTTCAGCTTTTTTTAATATAAAAATTGCAACTTACTCTTTCGGACCTGTAACGATAGCTTTACTGAGAGTTTTTTTTGGAGCAATTCCAGTTTTATTACTTTGTTATTATAATAAAATAAAAATTGAGGCTTTCTCTAAAGATTGGCATTGGTTTGCAATGATAGGATTTATAAATTTAGTTGCTCCATTTTTTTTAATTGCTTACGGAATAAAATCTGTTCAAAGTAATTTGGCGGCTATTTTGATGTCCACAACACCTTTAAGTTCAACTGTGTTAGGACATTTTTATACAAAAAATGAAAAGTTTAATTTTATTAAAACATTTGGAATATTAATTGGTTTTTCGGGAATAATTTATCTATTTTCGGATAATTTATTAATAGATGAAAATAATTTTTTATCTGCGTTATTAATTCTTCTTGGTTCAACTTGTTATGTAGTTGGTGGAGTTTTAACTTTAAAAATCAGTAAGAAAAAAAATGAAAATGTGACTGGATCAATATTAATTTGGGCAATCATCATCTTAATTCCACTTGCATCCTTAACAGAACAGCCATGGAATGTTGAACCAAGTTTAGAATCAACAATTTCTGTAATTTATCTAGGTCTGGTATCTACAGGAATTGCTTGGTTATTAAGATTTAGGATTTTAGTGAACAATGGTCTAATATTTCAATCACAAGTATCATATTTAATTCCAATTTTTGGAACTATTTTAAGTTACATTTTTTTAAAAGAGTTAATTACAATTAAAGTATTAATTTCATTAATTGCGGTTTGTGTAGGTGTTTATTTTGTTAGAAAAGCAGATAATAAAAAACTACTTAAGTGAAGCAAAAGCTTTTATATGTGAAGGTCTTGTTTCACAACATCCACCCAATATTGTAGCACCTGCATCCTTAAATTTCTTAGCAAATTCTAACATTTTTTCCGGAGTTAAATCTAAACGTACCCCAAGAAATTCATTTGGATTACCATTGGATTTTTCGAAAGTTGAAGTATACCCATCATTTTTGGGTTTAGTTGTAACAAATCCATTTATTTTAAATCCAAAAGGAACATTTAAACTTTTTAATTCTTGAAGATTAATTTCATAATTTTCTGGTGAAACACATGAAAGCATAATACCTAGTAAATGTTTATCAATTATATTTTTTATTTCTGAAATTTTTTCTCCGCTTGGCAAATTTGTTCCCTCAGAAATATGAATACCAATTAAATAAGGTTTATTTAATTCTTTTATTGCCTGGACTCCACATTTAAATTCTTTGATGCTACTCCAAACATCAAAATAAAAAAAATCAACATAAGGGTTTAGTAATTTAGCCTGTTCTTTAAAATCTTTAATAATCTCTTCTTCAGTTCTATCATCAGACTCATAAGTTAGATTTTGTGGAGGCAAACCACCAGCTATCAAAATATTTGGAAATTCTCCTTTAACAGCAAAAGCAATTTCACCAGCTTTCTTATTTAAATATTCAAATTTATCTTCAACATTATTATCTCGTAATCTTTTACGTCTAGTAGTAAAAGTTGTGGTTACTATAATTTCAGCGCCAGCTTTTACGAAATCTCTATGAGTATCTAGTAATAGTTGGTGATAATTCTTATCTAATAATGCATTTGCACTCCACAATGTTCCTCTTGGTTTCATCCCTCTTGCAAGAAGTTCTTGCCCCATACCACCATCTAAAATTCTAGTTTGTTTGAAAAAATTTAAGTCCATTTTATCCTCACCTTTTTAGTGCTTTAGCTTTATGCAGGGTGCACAATATAGCTCAACTACCTACTGACTGATTATTATGGGAATTCCGTTTTAGCAGTTTATGCCCGCAATAGGATCAAATCGGCAATTTAAATATATTCGAAATTTTAAAATTAATCAAATATAGTTTATAAAAAAATCTTGATACCCATCCTAATAGATATAAATAAAACCAAGAATGATGTAATTATTGCAAGTATTCTACTAGTAAAAATTTTTAAGTTTAAATAATTTCCTATAAGACCACCAATAAAAACACATAAAAATAAAGGTAAATAGTTTAATAACTCAATTAAAATATTTTCTTTTGTAAGTTGTCCTAATATCCCAGAAATTGAGTTAATTAATATAAACAAAGAAGCTGTTGTAACAATTATTTTTGGTTTTTCTGATTTAAGTAAAAAAAGAATTGGACTTAAAAAAATACCACCACCAATACCTACTATTCCAGAAATTAAACCTAAAAAAGATCCTATTAAGATTGAAAAAAAAAAGTTAAGTTTTTTTATTGTTATGTTTTTATCATCATAAGATTTATTGTTTATCAACAATAATAAGCCTGCAATAGACAAAACCACAAATAATACGATTTCGAAAATATCTTTTTCAATTTTTAGTGTCCCTCCTATAAATGCGAATGGAACTGAGCCAATTAAAAAAGGTATTAATAATTTTAAGTTGTGATTTCCAGCTCTTACATAGTTAATAGAGTTACCTGTAACAACGATTATATTGCAGAGTAAGGCTATTACAGGAAAAATATAGTAGGGGATATCCCAAATAAGTAATAAAGCTAAATAAGTTGATCCACCACCAAAGCCAACACTTGAGTATAATATAGCTGTTATAAAAAATAATATTGATAATATAATCATATTAAAAAAATTATGAAAGTGAATATAGCACTTCTAACTGTAACAGATACTAGAACATTTGATAATGATAAATCGGGAGCAATCTTAGTAAATAAAATTAAAGAGGCTAATCATATGTTGATAGATAGAAAAATATGTAAAGATGAAAAGGAAGAAATAGTTTTAATATTAAAAGAATGGCTCAACAACGAAAAAATTGATGTTATCATAACTACAGGAGGAACAGGTCTTACAGGTAGAGACATAACTCCGGAGGCACTGGAAGAAGTTGCAGATAAACAAATACCAGGATTTGGAGAAATTTTTAGAAATATTAGTTTGAAATCGGTTGGCACATCAGCAATACAATCTAGAGCTTCTGCAGTATTGTCAAATGGCAAGTATGTTTTTGCTTTACCTGGATCGTCAGGTGGGGTCACAGATGCTTGGGAAGGAATCTTAAAACATCAACTAGATATTAATCATAAACCATGTAACTTTGTAGAATTGTTTCCAAGATTAAAAGAAAAATAATTATTTTTGATACTTTTCTTTCCACTCAGAATATGGCATCCCATAAACATGTTTTCTAGAATCTGGATCTGAAATAGTGATACCTTTTTTTTCAGCTTCTTCTCGATACCATCTTGATAAACAATTTCTACAGAAGCCTGCTAAATTCATTAGATCGATATTTTGAACATCTTTTCTTTTTCTTAAATGTTCAATCAATCTTTCAAAGGTAGCTGATTGTAATTCTTTTTTTGTATTATCATCCATAATTATATATGTTAGTCTTTTGTTTCACTTATGAAATTATCTGGATCATATCAAATTAATTTAGAAAAACAAAAAGTTTGGGAAGCTTTAAATGATCCAGAGATATTAAAAAAAGCTATACCAGGTTGTGAAGAATTTATAAAAAAATCAGACACTGAGTTTACTGCTAAAGCTACAAATAAAATTGGACCTTTTAATGCAAGTTTTACAGGTGATATTGAATTAGGAGATCTTAACCCACCAGATAGTTATAAAATATCAGGTTCAGGAAATTCTCCAGTTGGATTTGCTTCAGGAGAAGCTAGTGTAAAATTAGAAGATCACGATAATGGAACTAAACTTTCTTATGAAGTGCAGGCAAATGTTGGTGGAAAAATAGCTCAAGTAGGCTCTAGATTAATTGATATGACAGCAAAAAAAATGGCTGATATATTTTTCGGTAAATTTTCAGAATTAATTTCAAAAGATGAAAATTTATCAAGAGAACTTCCAGATATCAGTGAACTAAGTTCTGACAGCTCAATTACAAATAATAAAAAAACTAATCCAAAAATACTTATTTATTCAGCTGTAGTTTTAGCAGCGGCAATAATTATTTACTCATTTTTTTAAAAACCTTATTTTTAAATAAAAAATTATAATAAAATTCACGCAAAAGTAGAATTATAATTTAATTAATAATTGCTTCTCTATATTACTTATGATGTAATTATTTTAATCAATTAGGGGGACATGCGATGACAAAAATTACATTAGAAGTTAATGGTAAAAAGGTCAGTAAAGATGTTGCAGATCATACACTTTTATCAGTTTTTTTAAGAGATAATTTAAATTTGACAGGAACTCATGTAGGTTGTGACACTAGCCAATGTGGAGCTTGTGTAGTTCATGTAAATGGCAAATCAATAAAGAGTTGCTCAACATTAGCGGCAGACATTGATGGTTCTAAGGTTACTACAATTGAAGGTTTAGCAAAAGATGGAAAACTTCATCCTATGCAAGAAGCATTTAAAAAGACACATGGATTACAGTGTGGATTTTGCACGCCAGGAATGGTTATGAGTGCTGTAGATCTATTACAAACAAAAAAAAATCCTAGTGAACAAGAAATTAGAGAATGGTTAGAAGGCAATATCTGTAGATGCACAGGTTATCAAAATATAGTTGCAGCTGTAAAAGATGCTTCAACAAAAATGTAATTTGAAAGGAGAAAAAAATGGCAAGTCTAGTTGGATCAAGGGTCGAAAGAAAAGAAGATGGAAGATTTTTACAAGGAAAAGGGAGATATACAGCAGATATTAATATTGCAAATCAAACATATGCTATTTTTGTAAGATCTCCTCATGCGAGAGCAAAAATTAAAAGTGTAGATACTTCTAAAGCATTAAAATCATCAGGAGTAGTTGGAGTATTAACTGGTAAAGAAATTGCAGAAGATAAAATTGGAGGTCTGATCGCTGGATGGGCAATTAGAAGTGAAGATGGCTCTGAAATGAAAGTTCCAGCAAACCCCCCATTAGCAAAAGATGTTGCTAACTTTGTAGGTGAACCTATAGCAGTTGTTTTTGCAGAAACTTTAGATGAAGCTAAAGAAGGTGCAGAAAAAGTAAAAGTTGATTATAAAGTTTTAAAAGCTGTAGTAGACCCAGCTGATGCAATGAAAAGCGAAGCCATCCATGATGGTGTAGATAAAAATCTTTGTTATGATTGGTTACTAGGAGATAGAAAAGCTGTAGATGAAGCTTTTGCAAAAGCTGACAAAATTATCAAAGTAGATTTAATAAATAATAGATTAGTTCCTAATGCGATGGAACCAAGAGCATGTGTGGTTGACTATAATACTGCTTCAGAAGAAATTACTTTGTATACTACAAGTCAAAATCCTCATTTATCTAGATTAGTTATGTCGGCGTTTGGTGGTGTTGCACCAGAAAATAAATTGAGAGTAGTAGCTCCTGATGTAGGTGGTGGATTTGGATCTAAAATTAATGTTTACAATGAAGAGATAGTTTGTAGTTGGGCATCAAAAAAAATTGAAAGACCAATAAAATGGGTTGCTGAAAGAACAGAATCTTTCTTAACGGATACTCATGGAAGAGATCATGTTACTCACGCAGAGTTAGCTGTAACTAAAGAAGGTAAGTTTTTAGGATTTAAAAATGAAACTATTGCTAACTTAGGTGCTTATGCAAGGGTATTTGGAACAGTAACTCCGACATATTTATTTGGACCATGTGCTACAGGTGTTTATGTAATTCCCGCTGCTTATTCAAATGTTAAAGCTGTTTATACAAATACTGCTCCAGTTGACGCATATAGAGGTGCTGGAAGACCAGAAGCAACTTATACAATTGAAAGATTAGTTGAAAAAGCTGCAATGGAACTAGGTATTGATAAAACTGAAATTAGGATGAAAAATTTTCCTACAGAATTTCCATTTAAACAAACATTAGTTCATACAGTAGACTCCGGTGATTATGTTGCTGGTTTAGAAAAAGCTAAACAAATGGCAGATTATGCAGGATTTGAAGCTAGAAGAAAAAAATCTGAAGTTAATGGTAAACTGAGAGGAATTGGAGTTTCATCTTATTTTGAGGCTTGTGGAATTGCACCTTCAGCAGCAGTTATGTCTTTAGGATGTGGAGTTGGATTATGGGAATCAGCAGAGGTAAGATTTAATCCTACCGGACAAATATCTGTTTTTACAGGCGCACACAGTCATGGACAAAGTCACCAAACTACGTTTGCACAAATAGCAGCAGATGAATTAGGTGTACCCATGGAAAATATTGATGTTGTTCATGGTGATACGGACAAAGGAACATTTGGAATGGGTACCTATGGTTCAAGATCATTAACCGTCGGAGGTATTGCAATTGTTAACGCTTGTAAAAAAATTGTAGCTAAAGGTAAAAGAGTTGCAGCTAAAATGCTTGAAGTTAATGAAGATGAAATTGAATTTAAGGATGGAGAGTTTGTAGCTTTAAAATCTAATAAGAAAAAAACTATTGGAGAAATAGCTTTTGCTTGTTATTTACCAGGTCAAAGAGATGAAATGAAATCTCCAATACCTGAAGGAGATGAGCCAGGTTTAATAGAGTCTTCTTTTTTTGATCCAGCAAACTTCTCATTTCCAGCAGGTTCACATATTTGTGAGGTAGAAATTGATCCTGATACAGGAAATGTAAAAGTTGAAAAATACACAGCAGTTGATGATTTTGGAAGAATAGTAAATCCAATGATCGTTGAAGGACAAGTTCATGGAGGAATTGCTCAAGGAATAGGTCAGGCTTTGCATGAAAATACTCAATATGATGAAACAGGACAACTAATGACCGCTTCATATATGGATTATACAATGCCAAGAGCAGATAATTTTCCAGAGTTTAATTTAGGTTTCACATGTACTCATGCAACATCTAACCCACTTGGAGTTAAAGGTTGTGGAGAAGCAGGTGCAATCGCTTCACCACCAACAGTTATGAATGCAGTAATTGATGCATTAGGTGGTCAAGAAATTTCAATGCCTGCAACAGCTGAGAAAGTCTGGAAAGCTTGCAAGACATTAAAAAAATCTAACGCTAAAGCAGCATAGGAGTTAATTATGAAAACATTTAATTATCACACACCAAAAGATGTTAAAGAAGCTTCAAATTTAGCATCAACTAGTTCTGCCTTTTTAGCAGGAGGCATGACAACTATTCCTTCATTAAAATTGGGATTAGCAACTTACAAAGATATAATTGATATAAAAAGTATTAAAAAATTGTCTGGTATTAAAGTAAGTGGGAAATCTGTAACAATTGGTGCTACAACTAAACATGCAGAAGTTGCAGCTTCAAAAGAAGTTCAAAAAGCAATTCCAGCTCTTGCAAAATTAGCAGGGAACATTGGAGATGCACAAGTTAGAAACAGAGGCACAATTGGTGGATCAATTTCTAATAATGATCCTTCAGCTTGTTATCCTTCGGCGTGTATGGCACTTAACGCAGTGATTCATACCAATAGTAGAAAAATTCCAGCTGAAAAGTTTTTTACAGGCATGTTTGAAACTGCTTTAAAAAAAGGGGAACTTGTGGAGGCAGTAGAGTTTCAGGTTCCTGAAAAAGCTGATTATCAAAAACACCCAAATCCAGCATCAAGATATGCTATTATTGGAGTTTTTGTTGCTAAACATAAAAAAGAAGTAAACGTAGCGGTTACAGGCGCAAAATCTTGTGTTTATATTGATAAGGATTTATCAAAAAAATTATCATCAAGTTTTTCTTCATCAGCAATTGAGGGTATGAAAGTAGATGATTCTGAAATGAATTCAGATATGCATGCATCTTCTGAATATAGAGCCAATCTAGTTTCTTTATATGCAAAAAAAGCTGTTGAAGCTTGTTAATTAGATATTATTTTTTCAAATGAAAAATTCATTTGATGAAAAAATTTTAGAAGAAGCTCATGACTGGGTTAAAGTTAATCAAAAAGTTATTTTAGCTACAGTTATTCAAACATGGGGCTCTTCCCCAAGACCAACTGGAAGTAGAATGATAGTAAATGAGAAGGGTGATTTCTCTGGATCAGTTTCAGGGGGATGTGTTGAATCTGCGGTCGTTAGAGAAAGCATGGGTTTACTTAAGGATAACAAACCCCATAAAAAAATAGAATTTAAAGTTTCTAATGAAAGTGCCTGGGAAGTAGGCCTTGCTTGTGGTGGTGAAATTACAGTTTATTTAGAACAAATAAACTAATGAAATTAGAAACGTTAAAATCAATTATTAGTAAAAAAAAAAATAAAACTGAATTTGCAATAATTACAAATCTATCAACAGGCGAAAGTGAAATTTTTGAAAAAGAAAAACCTTTAAGCAAAGAATTAGAAAAATATTCTAATCAGATTAATGAATTTTTTAAATCTAAAAAGAATGGAGTAATTGATGGGACAGAAATATTTATAGAAACTTATATAAAACCAATTAAAGTAATTATAGTTGGGGCAGTTCATATAGCTCAATATTTGGTAGAATTTGCAAAAAGTTTGAATTTTGAAATTTCTATAATTGATCCAAGAGGTTATTTTGCATCTGAGCAAAGATTTCCTGAAATGAAGATAATTAATAAGTGGCCAGATGAAGCCTTCAAGCAGATTGAAACAAATGAAAATACAGCTTTAATAGCTTTAACTCATGATCCAAAGATAGATGATCCGGCATTACATCATGCTTTAAACAAAAAATTTTACTACATAGGCGCACTTGGAAGTAAAAAAACTCATACTAACAGATGTGAAAGATTAAAAGAAGCAGGTTTTAGCACAAATCAAATTAATTCTATTCATGGACCAATTGGTATAAAATTGGGTGGAAGATCTGCACCTGAAATAGCATTATCTATTATTGCTCAGCTAGTTGCACAAACATATAAAAAATGAAAAAAATTTATATTATATTTATTTTAATATTTTTAACTTCTTCTGCTTATGCAGATAAATTATTGAAAAGTGGTTTTTTAAGTGGAGAATGGGATTTAGATACAAACTTTAAAGTAGATAAACCTAAAGATAAAATTATAATAATTTACAACCATGGCTCAGATGAAAATGACAAACCTTCTAAAAATTGTCAATGGAAGAATAATGTAAGAAATTTTGCAGCTTTGTCTGGAAAAAAAATAAAAGATAAAGAAATCTTGGTTTATAGTTTTTGTTCGGATGACCTTGGAGGAGATGATTGGAAAATATTTTGGAAGAATAAAGACGTAAAATACAAAGGTACCCCAAAACTAGAAAAAAGAGTAGAGGCTAATCATGAATTGATTGAAAAATTTATCAATCTTGGAGTACCAAACAATCAAATTTTTATTACAGGACACTCGTGTGGAGGATGGCTTACCATGATGTTTATGGCAAAATATCCAAACAAAATTGCAGGAGGCATTTCTACCCACCATGCATGTTATGGAAAATTATCCTCAAAATATAAAGTTAAAAAAGTTGGTTCAGAAGAAGCTTTAAAAAAATTTAAGAAAAAGAAACCTGTTGCATCATATTTTAGAACATCTCAAATAAAATCTATAAGTGAAGCAAAAAACCTACCAGTTTTAATTTTTACTCATCCAAAAGATCCATTCGATGGCTTATTGTCAAATTGGGTTGAAGATATTCCAGGTACAGAGCGAATTGTAATCAGTGAAGATTTTAAGATAAATAACAAATCTTGTAAAAGAATAGGGATTAATAATGGAAAAAGATGGACAGAGCCACTTACAAATGGTCACTGGATGTCCTTTGGTGATTGTTTTCAATATTATAATTCAAAAATCCTAGAATTTATTCAATCTAAAATTTAAAAATGATTAAAGCAATTTTGCTTGCTGCCGGTGAATCAAAGAGACTTAAATCAGAAAATAAACTGGTTAAGATTTATAAAAAAAAACATTTAATTAATCATACTTTGCAAACATTACACAAAAGTAAAGTTAACAAAGTTATTATAGTTCTTGGCCACGAACATAAAGAAGTTAAAAAAATAATTAAAAAAAATAAAAAGAATATTTTTGTTTACAATAAAAATTTTAGAAAAGGTATGGCATCATCTATAAAAGTAGGTTTAAGAAAAATAACGAGAAATGACAAAGGATTTATAATTGTTCAGTCAGATATGCCATTTATTAAAACAGTAGATGTTAATAAAATTTTTTATTCAATTAAGTTAAAAAAGTTTTTAGTCTATGTTTTAAAGTTTAAAAATAAAATGGGGAATCCAATAGGTTTTGATATTTCTCTAATAAAAAAATTTAAAAATATCAAAGGTGAATTTGGTGCAAAATTTATGGTCAAAAGGCTTAATAACAAAACAAAATTTATTAGGACAAGTACAGCTAAATCTTTTAAAGATTTTGATAAGGCTTCAGATTTTAGAATCTGATTTACTGAAATTAATTCTAAAAAGTAAAAGAATTATTAAAATTATTAAAAAAATAAGTGGTTTGAAAAATATAGTTTTTGATAACCAAATAAAATGAAGTACTCCAAAAATAGAAATTATATAAATCAATCTATGAAGTTTTTTCCAATTTTGTTTTAAAATTCTCACCATTTTATCTGAAGAGGTGATTGCAAGAGGAATTAATAAAAGCCAAGCTGAAAACCCAATAAATACAAATTTCTTTTTAAGAATGTCATCAATCAATGGCTCAAAATCAAATCTATAATCTAGCCCAACATAGCTTAACATGTGTATTGATGCATAAAAAAAAGCAAACAATCCAAGCATTCTTCTAAATTTAATCCATTCTAAAGATTTTGTAATTTTTTTGAGGGGCGTCATTGAGAGAGTTAAAAAAATAAAAATAAGTGTCCACTCGCCAAAATGGTTTATAATCCTATCTACAGGTTCTGGCCCTAATTGATCATAAAATATTTGATAAGTAATTATATAAATTGGCCAAAGGGATATTAAAAAGACAGCAGGCTTAAAATAATTTTTCAATTTATTTTAGTAATTCTTTTTTAAATCCATACCACTATAAAGATGAGCAACTTCATCTCCATAGCCATTGAACATTAAAGTTTTTATTCTTGGTGCTAAAATACTTTCTCCAATTACTCTCTCTGTGGCTTGAGACCATCTTGGATGATCAACTTCAGGATTTACATTTGAGTAAAAACCATACTCTCTTGGTGAAGCATTTTTCCAAGCAGTGTTAGGCATATTTTTTGTAAGTTTAATTTTTACAATTGATTTCGCACTTTTAAATCCATATTTCCATGGAATGAATATTCTTAAAGGTGCTCCATTTTGATTTGGTAAAGTTTTACCATATAAACCTGTCACAACAGTGGTTAGAGGATGCATAGCCTCATCTAATCTTAAACCTTCAATGTAAGGCCAGTTTAAAACAGGATATCTCTGACCAATCATTTCCTCTGGATTATACACTGTTTCAAATTCAACAAACTTTGCCGTTGGTTTAATCTGAACTTTATTCAGTAATTCACTTAATGAAAAACCTAACCATGGTATAATCATTGACCAACCTTCAACACATCTAAGTTTTAAAATTCGTTCTTCAGATCCAATTGCTAGAACTTCTTCGATAGGGAGCTCTAGAGATTTTTCGACCTCACCTTCAATTATAATACCCCAAGGTCTTGTAGTAAAATTTTTTGCCCTTCTGTGAGGATCACTTTTACCAGTGCCAAATTCATAAAAGTTATTATAGGTCGTTATATCCTCATAACTATTTGGCTCATTCAAATTGCTGGCCTTAGCATCAATTAAAGGAAATGAACTTAAAGCAAGAGTTCCCAAACCATAACCCATTGACTTTATAAAAGATCTTCTTTTATTGAAAATTTTTTCTGGCGTGATTTCTGATTGTTTAAACTTTTTCATTAGCAATAGGGTTTCCTTTTAACCATTCGCTTTCTTCATTTTCATAGTGTTCTTTCTTCCAAATAGGAGATCTTTTTTTTATTTCCTCAATTATGTATCTTGAAAGCACATATGCTTGATCACGATGTTTACAAGCAACTGCGATAATTATGCTAATCTCACCTAACTTTAAATATCCTTTAGCATGTTCAATAAATACAGCTTTTTCTTTAATATCTAACTTTTGATCTGCCTCATTGTAAATTTCTTCAAAACTTTTGATTACCATTTCGTCATGACTGTCATAAGTAATTCCTGTTACTGATTTATTATCATTGATATTTCTTACAGTGCCTAAAAAATAGATTGATGCTCCAAATTTAGAATCTTTTATAAATTTTTCAGCGTTTGAAGTAAGTATTTTTTCTTTTTTAGTATCTACTATTTTTGTGTGAAGCATTAACCTCCTCCAATAGGGGGTATAATACCAATCTTTTGATCTTTTGTGATTTTATAATTGTCGCTTATGATTTTATTATTTTCAGAGCAAAAAGCTGAAGATTTTACAACTTTTATAAAGCTTTCATTTCCCTCAAAATTTTTATTTATATATTTAATAATCTCATTTTTTAAATCATCTATCGAGGCTTTATTTTGAACCTCAAGTTCCAAATGATCTTTATCGCTAAAATCTCGACTAACTCCAAATAATTCTAATTTAATTTTCAATTTATTTGTTTACCTTTTTTAATTTTGATGAGAATTTTAAGTTTTCATTATTAAATTTAGATTTATTTTTATTTATAAAATCATTCATAATTTTGATTTTTTCTTCCTCAAATTCTGCAACTTTCCTCTGATTAAGATCTACGTATAAAGCTAGAATTTCAATTGTTGAGGCAAGAAATTTTTTTTCTTTATGTATCATTTCCATTTTATATTGAAGTCGTTTTTTATCATGATCGAAATAAACACAATTAATATCAACTTCGTCATCTAACTGAAGTTCTTGATTATAGGTGATATGAGACTCCACAATCATAGTGCTTTTTTTAGTTGTTTTTGCAGACTGTTCTCCCATCTTAAAAATATTATTTAAAGTATCAGCGCCATACTTATCAAAAATTAAAAGATAATATGAAACATTCATATGATCATTATAATCAATCCAATCTTTAATTACTTTTTGAGTACTTAAATAAACTGACATTAAATATTAAAAAATGTTTTTTAGGAACCCAGGTAGACCATCTGGATTTTTCCATAATCCACTTTTTCCACCTTCCTTAATTAACAACTTGACGTTATCAATTTTTAAATGGGGATTTACTATTTTACTTAAATCATAAATAGTTATTAGAGCAGCATTAACGCCCATGATTGCTTCCATTTCAACACCTGTTTTAGCAACTGCAGATACTACACAAAAAACTTCAAGTGAATTATCAACTTCATTCATTATAATTTTAGTAGCAGTATGATCAATTGGAAGTGGGTGACATAAAGGAATTAGTTCACTTGTTTTTTTAACCCCTAATACAGCCGATACCTCAGCCAAAGTAATTGGATCTCCTTTAGGCATCTTTTTATTTTTAATTAAATCAAAAACTTCTTTTCCTACATAAATTTTTCCAGAAGCTAATGCTCTTCTAAATGTTTCTTTTTTTGAAGAAACATCAACCATATTAAAAGAGTTTTTTTGAAATATTTCTTTTGCCCAATCTTTAAGTTCTTCTTGATTAACAATCTTTAAATTTTTCATTTAACCACCAGTCTTTGAAAGATTTTTTGTTAATCCAGTTTCTCCAAGCTCAAGATAATGAGATTCTTTTTTAAACTTCATTTGTCCCAAAATTAGTTCTTTTAATTCTTCAGTTTGATCGTCTTTTTGTAACAAATGTCTTATACTTATTCCAGTATTTCCAAACAAACAAAGCCTCAAGTCACCTTTTGATGTAATTCTAAGACGATTACATGATTTACAAAAATCTTTAGAATATGGTGCGATAATTCCAAACTTACCTTTGTAATCTGGATTTATATAATTTAATGATGGACCTGCATCCTGGCCTAAGGTTTGATAAATCCACTTATTTTCGATTAAGTAATTTTTGAATATCTTAGATGAAATATGATATCTATTAAAATAATCTAAATTGTCTCCAGTTTGCATTAATTCAATATATCTAAAATTTACTTTATTAATTTTTATATATTCAGCCCAAGAATTAAAATCTTTTTTAGAAGAATTAACACCATTTAAAAGAACTGCATTAATTTTAATATTATCAAAATTTAAACTTTGTAAAATCTCTATACCTTTTAGAATTTCAGGTAATCTGTCATGTTTTGTAATACTTTTAAATGTTTCCCTATCTAAACTATCAATACTAATATTAATTCCATCTAAACCACTATCAATTAGTAACTTTGCTTTTTGATCAAGATGATATCCATTCGTTGTAATGACAATTTTTTTAATAGATGTTTCATTTTTTAAAATTTTTACAATTTCATAAAAATCTTTTCTAACTGTTGGTTCACCACCTGTTAATCTTATTTTCTGAACTCCTAATTCAGAAAATCCTTTAGCCAACCTTCTAATTTCATCTATGTTAAGAAATTTTCTATTGTCACTCTTATCTGCTTGATAACCATTGGGTAGACAGTATCCGCATTTAAAATTACATACCTCAGTGATGGACATTCTTATATAAGGAAATTTTCTTCCAAAGTTATCTTGCAAATGTTGCATAAAATAAACTTATACTAGAATTAATAATTAATAAATTTAAATAAATAGTAAAACTCAATAATGAATTTCAACCAAAAATTGTAATTTTTTTTATTTTTAAATTTTTTTAAAATTTGATAATAATAATTAATTTGGAGGTCTTTTATGAGCAAAAATAAATCTAAACTTAATTTAAATCGAAGAAATTTTTTAACCGGAACAGCTACTCTTGCTGGTATTGCTGCAACTGCTTCGGTTGTCCCTATAACTATTGCTAATGCAAATCATTCAGAGGGAACTAAAGGTTTACCTGATTTTATAAACTGGAAAGATAGAGATGCTTTAATTGTACATTCAGACAAAGGTATAGAAACTCATAGAAGTGCTATAGGTGAAAGTTTAATTACACCAAACAGAAATGTCTATATTAGAAATAATATGCCAACTATGACTGATACGCAAATTGGTAAAAGAAATGATTGGAAAGTTTCTATCGAGGGAGTAAAGAATCCAAAAACTTTTACTTTAGGCCAATTAAAAAAATTAGGACATACCACAATGGCTTCAATTTTACAGTGTTCAGGTAATGGAAGAGGTTTTTTTGAACATAAAGTTAGAGGATCTCAATGGAAAACAGGAGCTGCAGCATGCGTTATGTGGACCGGGGTACCGCTAATGGCAGTAATTGATGCATGCGGTGGAATTAATAGGGATGCAGTTTTTATGACATCTTCAGGAGTTGATCACGAACCAACTGGCTTAGATCCAAAAAAAGCAATGGTAGAAAGATCAGTTCCAAAACAAGTTTACCAAGATGCAATGTTAGCCTGGGAGATGAATGGTGTCCCACTGCCCAATGCACATGGAGGACCTTTAAGAATGGTTACTCCTGGATATTTTGGAATAAATAATGTTAAGCATCTTGGAAAAGTCGCTTTTACAACAAAGGAGTCGTCTGTAAAATATATGAAATCTAGTTACAGGATTTCACCGATAGGAAAAAAAGGATCTCAATATCCTTCTTGTTGGGAGATGCCAGTAAAATCTTGGATAACAAGACCTACAGACGAAACAGGAATTACCAGAGCTGGAAAGGTTCAAATAGTTGGAGTTGCTATGGGCGGCACCAGAAAAGTAAGAAGTGTGAAAGTATCTGTTGATGGTGGAAAAAGTTGGAAAAAAGCAAAATTTATTGGACCTGATCTTGGAAAATATGCTTGGAGACAGTTTGTTTTAGAAACAACTTTATCCACAGGTAGATATAATATTGCTAGTTTAGCCTCAAATGGTCCAGATAAGCAGCCTGAGCTAAGAATGGAAAACAGAAGAGGTTATGCTCATAATGGTTGGAAAGACCATAGCGTGAATGTTACTGTAGTATAGAATATCAAAAATACTTGAAGTTAATTAATGAAAATTAAAAGTTTTTTATTAATTTTACTTTTTTCTGTAATATCTAAAATTCATATTTCATTTGCTGATGAAGCAAAAATGAAAAAAGGTCTAGAAATTTTTAATGAAAAAGCTGCATGTGCAGCATGTCATATTCTAAAGGCAGCAGGTTCTGAGGGTAATATAGGTCCTAATTTAGATACAGTAGATGGTTTAACCCAAGCTTCAGTAATTGATATTGTGACTTATGGTCTTGGTGTCATGCCAGCATTTGGAGAAGATGAAATTTTAACAGAAGAAGAAATAGTTATTGTTTCATTTTATGTTGCAAATTCTGTAGGTAAATAATTATTTTTCCCCTTTAACAATTTTATTAAAGGGGAAAAAGAATTTATTTGCCAACTGGTCTATATGATGCAGCGGCTTTAGAAGCTATTTCAGCAGCTTTATTCATATCCATTTGTTCCATTATAATCATATCTTTAATGGTTCCTGTTGCTTCCATAAGCATTTTCATTCCTGCGGCAGTTTCAAAATTTGAACCTTCAACTATAGCAATGAAATCATACGTTCCTCTTAGAGTCATCATTTCTATTAATTTTGCACCTGCAGCTTCGGTTATTTTCTTAGCTGCTTCTTGTCTATTATCTGTAGGATTTTTTACGAACCCTCCAAGACCTTGTTCACTATATCTTCCTAATACTATAAACTTCATATTAACTCCTTTCTTTTATAAATATAGAATATCATTGTTACAAACTAATTTAATCTGTAAAAATTGCACAGTAGACACAACTTATAGTAATGTTAGATTGAAATTATGTACGAAAAATTTGGACAATTTTTTAATGGTAAATGGCAACAGTCATCAGATAAAGGAACTTATGAAGTTATTAATCCTGCTAATGAAGAAATTTTAGGACATGTTTCGAAAGCTACGTCAAAAGATGTAGACGCAGCATTAAAGTCAGCTGAAAAAGGATTAGAAGTTTGGAAGAAAACTACTCCTTGGCAAAGATCTTATATTATTAGACGAATTGCAGATAAGATTAGAGAAAAACAGGATGTTCTATCTAAATGGATGACGTTAGAAGTTGGAAAACCTTTAATAGAAGCAAAAGGTGAAATAGCTGGAGCAGCAGATATTTTTGAATGGAATGCTGAAGAAACTAAAAGAATTTATGGTCAAACTGTAGAAAGTAGATTCAAAGATACTAGGGTTCATGTTTATTATCAACCAGTTGGAGTGGTTGCTGCATTGACCCCATGGAATTTTCCAGCAGTGCTTTCAGCTAGAAAAATTTCAACAGCTCTAGCTGCTGGTTGTTCTGTTATTATTAAACCAGATGTTATAACTCCAGGTGTTGTTATGGAGATGGTAGATATTTGTAGAGAATGTGGTGTACCTCCAGGTGTAGTAAATCTCTTATCTGGCGATCCGCCTAGTATAGCTCAACAACTAATTGCGTCTGATATAGTAAAAAAGATTTCTATTACAGGTTCATCAAGAGTTGGAAAATTAATATTAAAACAAGCTGCAGATAAAGTTCAAAGAGTAACTATGGAGCTATCAGGACATTCGCCTTTTATTGTATTTGATGATGCAGATATAAAAAAAGCTGCAGATATGGCTATAGCTGCTAAATTCAGGAATAACGGTCAAGTATGTATATCTCCTAACAGATTTTATATTCATGAAAGTAAAAAAGAAGAGTTTGTAAACTTATTTATTGATAAAACTAAAAAGTTAAAAATTGGAAACGGTATGGATCCAGATACTCAATTAGGTCCATTAACAACAGAAAAAAGATTAAATGAAGTTGAAGAATTAGTAGAAAAAACAAAAAAAGAGGGAGCAAAAGTTTTACTAGGTGGCAAGAGACCAGCTGGTTTTAATAAAGGATTTTTTTATGAACCAACTATATTTGATAACGTTAAAGACGATTTTACAATAATGAAACAAGAACCTTTTGGACCATTAGTTCCAATGCTATCATTCAAGTCTTTGGATGAAGTAATTAAAAGAGCGAATAACCATGAACTTGGGTTGTGTAGTTATGTTTGTACAAATTCTATGGAAACTGCTCATATAGTATCTGAGCAATTAGAAACAGGGTCTGTAGCGGTTAATACTGGAGTTGTAGCAATTGCTGAGGCTCCATTTGGAGGGATTAAACAAAGTGGATACGGTAGAGAAGGTGGATCTAATGCTATTAAAGATTATTTAAATGTTAAATACACACATCTTGGTATTAAGGGATAAAAATTAATTATTATTTATAAATGTTTGAGATTTTAATTGCTTTTGGAGCAGGACTGATAAGTTTTTTATCTCCATGCGTTTTACCTTTAATTCCTGGATATATTTCTTATATATCTGGACAGTCACTTAAAGAAATTTTAAATTCTAAAAAAATAAAGTTTTTCCCGTTAATTTTATTTTGTTTGGGTTTTTCATCTGTTTTTGTAATTTTAGGAGCGTCTGCCTCTTTTCTAGGTCAAGCATTTTTAAAAAATTCAGAAATTTTAAGAATAATAGCGGGAATTATAATTGTTATATTTTCACTTCAATTAATTGGAGTAATTAATATCCAATATTTAAATTTCGAAAAAAGATTTAATGCAAAAGAATCTAGATATATATTGTTTCCTTATCTAATCGGACTTGCTTTTGGCTTTGGATGGACACCTTGCATTGGACCTATTTTAGGATCTATTTTAGCTTTAGCCTCTATTGAAGAAACGTTGTCTAGAGCAGTAATATTGTTAATATTTTATTCTTTAGGACTAGCAATACCTTTTGTTTTATCGGGCTATTTAATTCAAAAATTTTTACTATTTTCTAAAAATTTTAAGAAAAATATAAATTTGATTTCAAAAATTGGTGGAATAATTCTTTTAATTACAGGTATTTTAATTTTAACTAATCAATTACAAGTAATTGGATTTTATATAATTGAAATCTTTCCTTTTATGCAAAACTTTGGTTAAAAGTATTAATGAAAATTTATCAAATTGACTCAAGCGCAAGAAAAAAAGGCTCAACTTCCAGAGCACTTGCAAAAAAACTCTTAGATAAAATAAAAAGACCTGATGATGAAGTAATTTATAGAGATTTAGACGATGAAATGTTATTCGTAAGCGGATTGACCGAATCTGGGATGAAAATTGATAAAAAAGATCAAACAGAACATCATAGAAAAATGTTTGAATTATCTAATAGATTAGTAAAAGAACTTAAAGAGAGTGACACTATAATAATTTCTGCACCAATCTATAATTATGGTCCTCCAGCAACACTTAAAGCTTGGTCAGATCTTACTGCTAGAGTAGATGAAACATTTAGATTTCTTCCCAACGGAAGAAGAGAAGGATTATTAAAAAATAAAAGAGCCTATTTAGTAATTACATCTGGGGGAACTAAATTGAATAGTGAAGAGGATTTTTTAACACCTTGGTTAAAATTTATTTTAAATTTTTTTGGAATCAAAAAAATTGATATAATAAGCGCTGATCAAATGGCACTAGATTATGAAAAATCAATAAAAGAAGCCGAAGAACAAATAGAAAAAATTATCTAAAGATTAAGTTTTCTTTTTAAATGTTTTAATTTACCCTCGGTGCTATCATAATCTATATAACAACCTTGTAAAAATCTATCTCCTTCATTTGTATCAAAAGATGTTCTTCCATGAAGTGATCTATAATTATCCATCATAAGAAGATCTTTAGGTTCTAATCTAAATTCAATTCGATATTTTTCAGAATTATACATTTCAGATAATTTTTTACGTGCCCTGTAATACATATCTAGTTTTTCTTTATCAAGTACTGGAACATAGTCTAATCTTGGACTAAATCTTACTTGTTTAAATGTTTTGTCATCATTTAATTTAATTAATTCTGACCAGTCTTCTAATACAACTTCTTTATCTATAAATTTAAATTTTACCTTAACTTCTGTTAAAATTTTATATAGATCCGGATTTTCTATTTTTAAATCTTCAGTAACAGTAAAACCATCTACTAATGTTGAATGTCCTCCGCTAACTTCATTTTGAATACAATGAAGCAGCTGAATACAAGGAACTGGATTTCGATAAGGATTATCAGTATGAGGAGATAGATGTAAAGAGGTATAAGCGAGATCATTTGGTGCAGGTTTTGATTTTACATCAAAATATTCTCCAAAATTTGTTCTTCGAACACTTCCAATAGAGTTTGCAAATTTAACTATAAAATTATCTTCTGTAGGCACATTTTTAATTATTACAAATCCAAATTGATAAAATGAAATAAGTAAATCATGCAATTTTTTACTTTCAAAAAAATTATTTTCATAATTAAAATTTTTAAACTTTTTTAAAGACGAGTCCCATTTTATTTTTTTAATAGATTTAATTGTATTATCTTCATTAGAAAATTCTTGAGCTAATCTTTCAATTTCTAATTTTAAGTTAACTCCATCATTAAAATTTATTTCTAGGAATTTTTTGGTAATAATAGCTTTATTGATTAGTATATTGTTATCAAGGTGCGTTGGGTCAAATAATCTTTGTTGAGTGCCTTTATCTAGAAATTCTTCACCATTTACTCTTTCTCTAAGCCAAAAAGGGTGAATCTCTTTTTTTAAACCCTTATTTTCAAAATAAATTTTATTATCTTCCAGTTCTATTTTCATTTAACAAGTAGATGATTATTTAAAATTTAGCTTTAATCAATAGTAATTAAATAGTATTAGTGATTCGTGCACACGTTAAAATCTTCAGATTATAAAGTTTTTTCTAAATTTTTAGATAATTTAGCTATTAAGCTTACAAGGTTTTATTATTCCAAATTGAAAAAACCCTTTAAAATTACTAATAAACTTAAAGGAAAAGGATATGATCCAGTTACAAGTGTAGATAAAGCTTTTGAAAAATTCATAAGAGAAGAAATAAAAAAAAAATTTCCAAATCATCAAATTATAGGAGAGGAATTTGGTCATAAAAAAACTAAAAGTGATTTCACATGGGTATTAGATCCTATGGATGGCACAAGATCTTTTGTAGTTGGAAATCCTACTTGGAGTAATTTAATATCGTTAAATTATAAAAGTAATCCTATTTTAGGTCTTGCAAATTTTCCGGTGTTAAATAAATATTATTTTAATATTTCTGAAAAATCATCTTATGTTTGTGAGAATGGTAAAAAAAGAAAAATTAATGTAAACAAAGCTGCAAAATTTACTAATATGAAAATGGCAGCTGCATTTCATGGATATTTAAGTTTAGATAAACAAAAAAAAATTCCCAAGATTCTAAAATTAATGCAATTTCCTTGTGTTGATGCTTTAAGCTATTGTCATCTTTGTGAAGGAAAAATAGATGTTGTTTTACAGTGTTCAAATAAAATCTGGGACATTCATCCTGTCATTCCAATAATGAAAGCAGCAGGGGCAATAGTTAGTACTTGGAATAATGACAATCCTAAAAAAGCTGGAAACATAATATGTTCATCAAATAAAAGTGTTCACAACAAAATTCTTAAAATTTTAAAACCTGTCTCTAAGTAGTTTTTCCAAGCAGGTTGACTATTAACACTCCTGAAATTATTAAAATTAGACCAATGATAGTATAAAGATCTGGCATTTGATTAAATTTAAATATTCCTACAATTGTCGTAGCTATTATACATAGGCCTGCAAACGAAGCATAAGTGATGCCAACAGGAATAGTTTTCATTACAATAGATAATGTAAACATACAGCCAACTATTGTTATTGCTGTTAAAAGACTTGGTATTAACGATGTAAAACCATCTGCACTTTTGGCAAAACCGTTTGCTGCAGTACCTAAAATAACTGCAAATATAAGAACAATGTATGCAATTATATTACTCACGATTTAAAGAATATTCTTATTTAGTAATTTTATCTACAAATTTTTGCATGATAGGAGCTACTATTGTTGTTGCTATCAATGCAACTGGTAAGCTTACAGACCAAGCTTTAAAAAATCTTTTATAATAAAGATCATCGTAACCAGTATTTATATATGTAATTATAAGTGTCATGAGTAAACTCATACCCAGACCCATAAAAAATATAAATAATAAATTAGAATATTTTTTAGGAAACATTATTATTATATACTCTCTTTTTTTATTTGTATTTGAAGTTTTTCAATCATAATTAAAGGTGATTTCATATTAGGATGAATTTTGTGTGCTTCAATATAACTATTAATTGCTTTTTGATAATTTTTTAAAGCAGTTTGTACTAAACCTTGACCTGATAAAGCGCCAAAATGTCTATTTTCGATTTCAAGAACTTTATCTATATCTGCTTGGGATAATTCATATTCTCCCATTAAATAAAGAACAGTAGCACGTTTGTTCCACGCTTCAGCCCACTTTGAGTCCATTTCAATTGTTTTGGTAAACGTTTCGTAAGCTGTTTTAAGATTATTTTGAGACATGTAAAAAGACCCGTCTGCCAAAAGAGCTGTTAAACTATTTTCTGAAGGATGAGTAGTCCATAGTTCCCATATCTTAGACTCAATTTCCTTAGATTCTTGATAATTAGTTGTACTTTTTAGTTGATCAAATAATTTATCAATTTGGTTTTGATGATTACTATCAGCGTTAGAAAAAAAAGAATAAGTAAAAAAAACAGTAATAAAAAATATTTTTTTCACTTATTTAGAAAGTTTTGTAGCTCCTGTTTCTTGGTATACTACTTTTCCATCTTTAAACTTATAATAAGTCATAACAGCTTCTTTATTACCATCATTAAAAGTTACCATAGCATGTTCGAAACCAACTTCATCATTTTCAAAAAGTACTCTTAAATTACTTTTTTTAACATCTTTCATACCAACCCAACCAACTACATCTTTCTTAGTTAAGCTTTTACCAGATGAATGCATCAAAAATTGATAGTCATCATGTATTAATTCTTCTGCTCCAGCGGTATCACCCTCATTTACAATTTTTGACATTTTTTCTATTATTGACATTATTCTCCCCACATTCCGTGAAACTCATAAACTACAGCTGGTTTATCTCCTACTACCCATCCATCATGTCCAGGCTGAATAGAATATGCATCTCCAGCTTTATAAGTTAGTTCAGTTCCATCATTATGTTTTGCGCAAACAGCTCCTGAAACAATTACACCAAGATGTGTTGCCTGGCAGCTATCACCCCCAACTGTTGGTTTAATATCTTTTGACCATTTCCATCCAGGTTGTAGAGTAAGTTTCATTACCCTCTGGTTTCCAACTTTTACAGCTTCTATTTTTGCATTATTAAAATTATTATTAATCTCATCTGCTTTTTCAAAAGTTTTCACTTCTACTCCTGCCATAACCTACCTCTCCTTTTATTTAAACGTAGATTTTATCAGCTAAACCGTAACAAAGTATAGCACTTAAAACTGTTAAGACTAATGGTGCATATATTGCTTCGTCAGAAGTTTTATCAGTATGTCCAAGTTTATTTATTTTTGTACTATAAAAACCAACTATAAATGCTGATAAGTTTTGCAAGAATATTAGATTAAAGAAAGCCCAAGTAGCCTCTAAACCATTTGGCCTGATGAATCCCACATAAATTGCCATTATAGTTGATCCAATAAATATAGATCCAAAAAATCTTACAATCCCAGCACCTGTATCATGCATTCCATATTGACTTAAAAAAGATTGTGTTTGAAAAACACATCTAAACCCATAGTAAGCAAAGCCTATAAAGTGAATTAGAAATACAGCAAAAAAAATTATTCCATTAAATTTTTCTATCATATTTTAAATTCCTTAACTAAATATTGGTCTAATCTCATCTTCAATAGTACCTTCTATTGCAACTTCTTTCAATTGCTCTAAAAGTTTTATAAATTCAGGATCTGCAGACATTTTAGCGTCAGCATCATTATCACCTTCAAACATAGGTCCTATTAAAGTTTCTCTTATTGTTCTTGGGTCTCCACCCATTTGAAAAGAAAAATAAACATCATGGTTAGGGTAATGTTTTTTTCTAACTGCAGCTAGACCTTTTCCAATTTCCATAGCCTTTCCAAGGCCGTCATCTTTTACTCTCATTGTTCTAGTGTATATTACTTTCATTGTTTCTCCTTTTTTTAATAAGTGTCTGACTCTTCACATATAACAATTGTGCTTTTCGGGTCGGTAGCTTTTCTTCTTTGAACAACAATTTTTTGGTGCTCATCTGAATTATACCAACCTAAAGCTTTTTCCTTATTTGGAAATTCAATTACCACCGTAAGGGTGGTTTCATCTCCTTCTTTCACTAATTTTTCAGGAGTTCTTACTAGAAATTTACCATCAAAAGGCTTTAGTGTATCAGCAACTTTACTTGCATATTCTTTTGCAAACATATCTGGTTCTGTAACTTTTGGAACTGCCACTAGGTATGCTTTTTTCACTATATCCTCTCAATTATTTGGCTTTAGTTAAATGATAAACGGAATAGCTATCTAAAACAGCATCCATGATAGGTTTTGATACCTCAGTTCCTTCAATAAATTTATATAGAGCTGCTTCGTCGGTACAAAAAATCTTAAACATCACAGTGCTTTTATCCGGTGTTACCGTACCAATTGTTTTTTCTACAACTGCTACCTTTGCTCTTTCTGCTAAACCCTCAGGTGATTGCATAAAACCCATAAATTTCTCTAACGTACCCTCTTTTAATTTAGCCACTACTAACATTTCTTTTTCCATTTTTTTCTCCTTTTGTTTATTTTTTAAAATGTATATTCACCACTCATCTGATTCAATGAGTGAGCCATTCCAGCTTTTCCTCTTAAATTTTGTCTACTTGAAAAACCACTACCTGAAATTTTTTCATATTTTCCAGTACCTCCAACAATTACAAAAGTTCCAGATCCACCTTGACCACCAGTGCCTTTACCTTTGTAATTCATAAAAACTTTTTCTCCGTCTATTAAATAAAAAGTACACATTCCAGTTTCATCATCAAATTTTCCACTTACTAATGTAAGTCCACCAATACAATGCATAGTAGATTTATCAAAAATACTACCAGGTTCCTTATCTATTAATCCAGCATTACCATCATAAGTAATACTCATATTTCCATTCCCAGCATCCATCATATTAACTGACCATGAACCTGCTCCTGCAGCGTTAAATTTTCCTGTATCAGCAAAAGCTAAAGTTGAAATGATTGTAAATGTAAATGCTATTATTAGTTTTTTCATTTTTTACCTTCCTAGTTAATATAATGTTTGAACTACTTTTTTTACTCTTTCAGCACCATTAGGAATTGATATTTCTATAAATGAATGACAATCTTCAGTTTTTGCTTTGTCATACTTAGAACCATAGTATTTATCGACAGCTTTATTTACTCCTTCATCCCATTCTTTTTCTAAAATACCAACTTCGAGTGCATAAGACTTCAT
Source organism: uncultured Pelagibacteraceae bacterium (assembly GCA_902569055.1). Lineage (GTDB taxonomy): Bacteria > Pseudomonadota > Alphaproteobacteria > Pelagibacterales > Pelagibacteraceae > Pelagibacter. The sequence goes on from CACFSU010000012.1 coordinate 29,486, forward strand.
TACTTTTACTGATGCCATTGATTTTTCTTTCATACTGTATTCAAATTCTTCACCTGAAGGTAAAAAGTAGTTTGCCATATAAATACCACTACATTCCCAAGCTTTTGATTTGTCGTTGTTACTCATCCCTGCATTAGCAAGATTAAAGACTAATAATGATAAAATTATTAAAATATATTTTTTCATGTATTTCGATGTTAATTAATATTGTTCTAAAAATGTAACTGTTTTGTTACATGGCTGGTATGCGATATTATAACCAGCTAGGAATAGGTAGGTTTTTTTCCTTTAAAAATGTTTTATTAAACATCTTAGAGTTGTATTTATCTGATTTATCACAAAGGATTGTAACGATTGTTTTTCCCGGACCAAGCTCTTTTCCAAGTCTAATTGCGCCTGCAATATTTACTCCGCAACTTGTTCCTAAACTCAAACCTTCGTTTTGAATTAAATCATAAAGTATTGGCAACGACTCTTGATCACTTATTGAAAAAGCTCCATCAATTTGTGCCTCTGCAAAATTTTTAGTTATTCTACTTGAACCAATACCTTCAGTTATTGATCCACCTTCAGCTTTAAGTTCTCCATTCATAATGTGGTTATAGAGAGCTGAACCAGTAGGGTCTGAAAGATAAATTTTAATATCTTTATTTTTTTCTTTTAAGTATTTACTAACACCACCGATAGTTCCTCCAGTTCCTGATGCACAAACAAATCCATCAACTTTTCCATCTGTTTGTTCCCAAATTTCAGGTCCAGTATTCTCATAATGTCCTTTAGCATTTGCAGTGTTATCAAATTGATTGGCCCAAACTACACCATTGTTATTTGTACTTTTTAGTTCTTCTGCAAGTCTGCCTGCAACCTTCACATAATTCTCATCATCTTTATATGGTTTTGGTGGAACCAATCTTAAATCTGCACCAACATTTCTTAAAGTGTCTTTCTTTTCCTGTGTTTGATTGTCATTCATAACAATTATTGTTTTATAACCTATAGAGTTTCCAAGGAGACATAATCCTATTCCAGTATTTCCTGCAGTTCCTTCAACCACAATCCCACCCTCAGATATAAGTTTTTTTTCTTGTGCGTCTTTGATTAAAGCAAGAGCTGCTCTATCTTTAACAGATCCTCCAGGATTTAAATATTCTGCTTTACCATAAATATTACAATTAGTTATTTCTGATGCAGCTTTCAGTTTAATAAGAGGTGTATTTCCTATTGACTCTATAAAATTATTTTTTAAATTTTTCATTATTCTTTTTCTTCATCTGCAACCGCATATGGTTTAAATCCTTTAGTAGCGTCACCAACTTTTCTTGCCGGAATACCTGCCATAACAGATTTTTCTGGAACATTTTTAGTTACTACTGAATTTGAACCGATTAATGAGTTCTTTCCTATAGTTATTGGTCCTAGTATTTGTGCTCCCGAACCCACTACAACATTATTCTCTAAAGTTGGATGTCTTTTGACATCTCTTTGTTCATTTGAATTAATACTTGGTGAAATTCCTCCTAAAGTAACATTATGGTAAATAGTAACATTATCACCAATTTCTGAAGTTTCACCAATTACCACTCCCATCCCATGATCAATAAATAAATTTTTTCCAATTTTGGCTTTTGGATGAATTTCAATTCCCGTTAAAAATCTAGAAGATTGTGAAATGATTCTTGCTATCAAATGAAATTTTGCAGTACTAAAAAAATTTGCTAATTTATGAAAAAATACAGCCTTTACTCCTGGGTAAGTTAAAATTAAACTTAGTTTAGATTTTGCAGCAGGATCTCTATCAATTATTGATTGTAAAAAATCACTCATTTTATTTATTTTTTTGCGTATTTCTCGTAGTTGATAAAAAAAAATATATCTATTATATAGTAACAAATTACGCAAATTAAAGAGGGTTCAAATGTACAAAAATACCAATTGTTTCCATTTAGCTATCCCATGTGGAGATTTGGAAACTGCAAAAAAATTTTATAGTGAAACATTGGGCTGTCGTTTAGACAACTCCGCACAAGAATGGGCAGATGTAGATTTTTGGGGAAATGAATTAACTCTTCATGCAAGTGAACATAAGCTTGATAATGAAAGACACGATGTTGATATGGGAAATGTTTCTGTTCCCCATTTCGGAGTTCATTTATCTAGAAAAGATTTTGATACTTTAAAAAAAAGATTAAAAGAAAAAGGTGCGAAATATTATGATGAACCTTATTTAAGATTTAAAGGCACTAAATATGAGCAAGAAACTTTTTTTGTTAAAGATCCAAACGAAAATATTTTAGAGATTAAAACACTAACGGCTAATGCAGAATAATCTAAGTGTTAGATGGAATACCTTTTACTAGGTTTCTTTACTGGTCTTAGTCTAATCTTAGCTATTGGTGCACAAAACATCTTTGTAATAGAGCAGGGTTTAAAAAAACAACACATTTTTTTAGTTTGTCTTGTTTGTTCTATATCTGATTTAATTTTAATATTTTTAGGGATATTTCTTTTCCATTATTTTATTCAATTTTTTAGTCCCAAAATTGAATTAATTTTCAATATTCTTTTAGTAATTTTCTTAATTCACTTTATTTACTTAAAAATAAAATTTTTTAATTCTAAAGTTAATTTTAATAATGAAGTTCAAAATATTTCAAAATTTAAAATTTTTTTGAAAACACTTGGTTTTACTTATTTAAATCCTCATGTTTATTCTGATACAGTTTTCTTCTTAGGTAACTTTTCGAAGAATTTTATTTTTTTTCAAAAAATATTATTTGGATTGGGAGCATCAATCACATCTTTTATTTTCTTTTTTATTATTGGATATTTATCTAAATATTTATCTCAATATGCTCAAAGTATAAAAGTATGGAAAATAATTAATATATTTATTATTAGTTTTATGAGTTTACTTATAGTTTATGTAATGATGGAAATTATTAATTAGAATATCCGTATTTTCTTAATCTAACATCACCAGTTCTTGCATGAGCCTCCATACCTTCATACCTAGATATTCTTGCAGCAGCAGCACCAACAAGTTTAGTGGATTCTTTTGTCATTCTTTGAAAACTTAAAGTTTTTATAAATTTTCCTACAAATAAACCTCCTGTATATTTTCCAGCCCCTTTCGTCGGTAGAATATGATTTGTTCCTGAACACTTATCTCCGTAAGCAACTGTTGTTTCTTCACCTACAAACAAAGATCCATAATTCGTTAATCTATCATGGAACCATTTTAAATTTTCCGTTTGAACTTCTAAATGTTCGGGAGCATATTGATCACTAATTTTAACCATTTCTTCATCAGTATCACAAAGTATTACTTCTCCATAATCTTTCCAAGCTGCTTCAGCATTGGTTCTTGGTACTTCTGGAAGTTCAGCAATTAATTCTGGAACTCTTTTCATTACTTTCTCTGCAAGATCTTTACAAGTTGTATATAACCAACAAGGTGAATTATATCCGTGCTCAGCTTGACCAACTAAATCAACTGCTATTATTTCAGAGTCAGCTTTTGCATCAGCAATAATTCCTATTTCTGTTGGCCCTGCAAATAAATCAATACCAACTTTTCCAAATAAAATTCTTTTGGCCTCAGCTACAAACTGATTTCCGGGACCAACAATTATATCAGCTGGAGGATTTTTAAATAATCCATTTGTCATTGCTGCAATAGCTGGAACACCACCTAAATTCAAAATTATATCAGCTCCACATAGATCAGCTGTATAAACAATTGTAGGGTGGGCACCCACATTTTCTTTTGGAGGACTACAAGCAATAATATTTTTTACACCTGCGACTTTTGCTGTCGTTACACTCATTACCGCAGATGCAATGTGAGCATATCTTCCACCAGGTATATAACAGCCAGCTGTATTAATAGGGATTAATTTTTGACCAGCATATAAACCATCAGATAATTCAACTTCAAAATCTTGACCATAATTTTTTAATTGTGCTTCAGCAAATTTTCTAACTCTATCAAAAGAAAATTGGATATCATCTTTTGTTTTTTGATCTAAACTTTTTTTAATTTTTTCAATTCTTTCTTTAGAAACAATTATTTCACCATCATATTTGTCAAATTTCTTTGTTAAATCTATACAACCTTGTTCTTTAGTATTTTCTAAATCTTTTAAAAGACCTTGAACAATGTCAGTTGTTTTAGTGTCATCAGTCGAAGATGTTTTAGGTGATTTTTTTAAATATTGTATTGCCATCGGTTATGTTTTTTTTGAGATTACCTTAATAATGTATAAAAGCTTTTTATTCAATTAATTAAAAAAAACTATTAATTTAGAACTAATCTAATGCTACAACAGCCGCAGCTATAGAAGCTAACCTAGCTCGAGCTTCATCTGATCTGCTTGTAATTACGACAGGCACTTTTCCACCCACTACAATACCTGCAGCACATGCTCCCATAAAGTAAATCATCATTTTTACCAAAGCGTTTCCTGTTTCAATATTTGGAACTAGCAATACATCTGCCTCGCCAGCTACAGCATTTTTGATTCCCTTAATTCCAGATGATTTCTTTGAAATACTATTATCAAATGCCAAGGGTCCAAAAATATCAGCATTGAGATTTTCTTTTTCAGCCAATTTAGTAAGTTCAGCTGCTTCCACAGAACTTTGCACACTTTCCAAAACTTCTTCAGTTGCAGACAATATTGCAATTTTTGGTTTTTGTATTCCTATTCTAGTAGAAAAATTAATCACATTTTTAAGAATATGCATTTTAGTTTTTACATTAGGCAAAACATTTAAAGCACCATCTGTGATAATTAGTGGTTTATCATCTTTTCCGATAGTCATATGCCAAATGTGAGATAGTCTAGTTTTTCCTAACAAGTTATATTCACGTTTTAAAACTTCTTTCATAAGTATATCTGTATGTATATGACCTTTAATAATTATTTTTACTTTATCTTTACTTGCTAATTTTGCTGCGATTTTTGCAGTTTTGTTTTCAATAGGTTCATCTATTATTTCATATTTTGAAATATCCCATTTTATATCTTCAGCGCACCCTAAGATTTCTCTCTTATCTCCAATAAAAATTGGTTCTATTAAATTTTCATTAACAGCATCTTGAACTGATAGCATTGGTAAGGGTTTACCTGCATTTACAACTGCAACTTTAATTCCTTTTTTTTTATGAGCCACATCCAATAGATTATTTGGACATATAATTTCTTTATTTGAGAGCATTATTTACAATTATAGTAAAAATTAAATATGTATATAGAAATAATTTATCAAAAGTTATATTCTATTTTAAACAAGTATGGAGATTGTAACTAAGATAGCGCCAATTATATTAGCATTAATCATGTTGGGCCTAGGTCTTGGTTTATCTATAAAAGACTTTACTAGAATATTAAAAAATCCTAAAGATTTTTTTATTGGATTTTTTTCACAATTAGTAATTTTACCTATCATTGCTTTAGGTGTAGCGTTAATCTTAAATCTCTCTACGCCAATAGCTGTAGGTTTAATGATCATTGCAGCTGCTCCTGGAGGAGTTACCTCAAACGTATTAACAAAATTTGCAAACGGGGACGTTGCTTTATCTATTTCTTTAACTGCTGTAACAAGTTTAATAAGTATTGTAACTGTTCCTTTTGTAATAATCGCTTCTGCTAACATTTTAGGCTCAACTATATCAAAAGAAATTTCAATGACTGGTATAGCAATAAAAATGGCTTTAGTTGTATCTGTACCAGTTATAATTGGTATGATTATAAGAAGATTTGCAGAAAATTTTATTTTATCTAAAATCAATATAATTAATAAGTTAACGGGGTGGTTATTTGTAATTGTATTTATTGCTATATGGATAGAAGAAAAAGATAATATTTTTTCTTACTTAGCGCAAGCTGGTTTAGCTGTTTTAGTTTTAAATGTTGTAATGATGACTTTAGCATACTTTATAGCTAAAAAATATGTAACTGGGGTTGCTCAACAAAAATGTATTGCATTAGAGTGTGGTTTACAAAATGGTACTCTAGCCATATTTGTTGCGACATTAATCTTTGATGATATCGCTTATTTAATCCCCACAGGAGCTTATGCGCTCCTAATGTATATAACCGGTTTTATATTTATCTATATTTTAAGAAAATCTAATTAATTCTTATTTTTTTAATAAATGAGTTTCAATCAATTCTTTTATTATCCTTTTTGAATTATATCTTTGTGTCCAATTCGGATAATCTTTTTTAAATTTGTTTATATTAGATATATACCAAATATGATCACCAACTCTATTATTTTTAAGAATATTTATCTTAATTTTAATTTTTGCAAAATTTTCAACAAATTCTAACGCTTCTAGAATAGAACAATTTGAAAATCTACTTCCACCAATATTATAAACCACTCCTTTTTTGGGTTTTTTGTAAAATTCCCAAAAACAATTAATTAAATCGCTACTATGTAAATTATCTC
>CACFSU010000013.1 GCA_902569055.1 uncultured Pelagibacteraceae bacterium
AAATTTTTTTTTATTACTAACTTTAGACTATTATTGAATGCTAGCTTGAGATTTATCTTCTTTTTTACTTAAATCTACCTCAACCCATTCTGTTGGTTTTAGTTCTTTAGTCAAAGCTATTTTTAAAACTTGATCAGCATATTCAACAGATGTTATTTTAATTTCATCTACAATTTTTTTTGGCATATCAACTAAATCTTTTTCATTTTCTTTTGGAATAATAGCTTCTTTAATCCCAGCTCTATGTGCTGCTAACAATTTTTCTTTCAATCCACCTATTGGTAGAACTTGACCGGTAATTGTTACTTCTCCAGTCATTGCTACGTCTCTTCTTACAGGTATATTTGTCAAAGAAGAAACAATTGATGTTACCATACCAATACCAGCTGAAGGACCATCTTTTGGAGTTGCACCTTCAGGTACGTGAATATGAAAATCTTTTTTTTCAAATAAAGGTGGAATAATTCCATATTCTAAACATTTTGATCTTACAAAAGATTTTGCAGCTTTAACTGACTCCTGCATTACGTCACCTAGTTTTCCTGTAATTTGCATTCTACCTTTACCTGGCATAGTAACTGTTTCTATTTTTAAAATTTCACCACCATATTCTGTCCAGGCCAAACCAGTTACAATACCCACTCTATTATTTCTTTCAAGTTCACCAAATTTATATTTGGCAACTCCTAAAAAATCTGGAAGATTTTTTTTATTAATTTGAACTTCCTTCTGTTCATTAGACACAACTTTTTTAACAACTTTTCTTGCAAGTTTAGAGATTTCTCTCTCTAAATTTCTAACTCCTGACTCTTTTGTATAACTTCTTATTACTTCTTGAATAATGTCAATATCAATTTTCATTTCATTATTTTTGACACCATTATCTTTTATTTGTTTTGGTAATAAAAAATTATTAGCAATACTAATTTTTTCATCTTCTGTGTATCCTGGAAGTCTTATAACTTCCATCCTGTCCAATAATGGAGGAATAATATTTAAGGTGTTAGCAGTAGTTACAAACATTACATCAGATAAATCATAATCAACTTCTAAATAATGATCATTAAAAGTACTATTTTGTTCTGGATCTAATGCTTCTAATAAAGCTGAAGAAGGATCTCCACGATAATCATTTCCTATCTTGTCTATTTCATCCAATAAGATTAGTGGATTTTTTACTCCAGCTTTTTTCATCATTTGAATAATTTTACCAGGAAGTGATCCGATATATGTCCGTCTGTGACCTCTAATTTCTGCCTCATCTCTCATTCCGCCAACAGACATTCTTACAAATTCTCTATTCGTAGCTTTTGCAATTGATTTTCCTAATGATGTTTTTCCTACTCCTGGAGGTCCTACTAAACAAAGAATAGGTCCTTTAATTTTGTCCATTCGTTTTTGAACAGCCAAAAATTCAATTATTCTTTCTTTAACTTTTTCTAATCCATAATGATCTTTATCTAACACTTCTAAGGCTTTAACTAAATCAATTTTTACGTCACTCTTTTTATGCCAAGGTAATTCAGTCATCCAATCAAGATAATTTCTTACTACAGTAGCTTCAGCTGACATTGGGCTCATATTTTTTAATTTTTTTAGTTCTTGTAAACATTTTTTTTCTACATCTTTTGGCATTTTTGCTTTTAAGATTGCTTTATTCAAACTTGTATTTTCATCTTTGCCATCTTCAATTTCACCTAATTCTTTTTGAATAGCTTTAAGTTGTTCATTCAAATAATATTCTCTTTGAGTTTTTTCCATTTGAGTCTTAACTCTTCCCCTAATTCTTTTTTCTACTCCAATAATGCTTGTTTCATTTTCCATTATCTTGATAATAGCATTCAATCTTTTTTGAACATCTACTGTTTCAAAAATTTGTTGTTTTTCAGAAATCGTCGCTGAGATATGAGAAGCTATATTGTCAGCTATTTGTGAAGGATCTTTTAATTGTTTAATTGTATTAATTGTTTCATTTGAAATTTTTTTATTAATCGAAGTCAATTTTTCTAACCTTCTAATTGCTGTAGCCGCTAGAGGATATAAATCTTCATTCTCATTAATAATATCTTTATAAGGCGTATAATCGCAAATTATAAATTTTTCATTATCTTTAAAATCTAAAATCTTTACTCTCTTGGTTCCTTCAACTAATACTTTAACTGTGCCATCTGGAAGTTTAAGAAGTTGTAAAATATTTCCTTCACACCCGTACATGAATACATCTGTTTTTTTAGGATCATCAATCTCAGAATTCTTTTGAGTAACCAAGATAATTTTTTTATCTTTCTTCATTACTTCATTAAGCGCAGAAATTGATTTATCTCTTCCTACAAATAATGGGATAACCATACTTGGAAATACCACTATATCTCTAAGTGGCAGCAATGGTGATGAAATTTTTATATCCATAGGTCAAATATGGAGATTAAATCTAAATTTGCAATATCTTTTTGTAAGTTATTTAAAAAATATTAAGCTGCTGAAGTTTTTTCTGATTTTAACTTATTGTCACCCTTAGTATGAACCAAAATAGGTTGACTTTGACCCTTAACAGCTGATACATCAATAATTACTTCTTCTATATTTTCTTGACTAGGTAAATCGTACATAGTTTTTAACAAAATGTTTTCTAAAATTGATCTTAATCCTCTAGCACCAGTTTTTTTACTGATAGCTTTTTGAGCTATTTCTTTAAGAGCGTTATCCTTAAAAGATAATTTTGCACCGTCAAGTTTAAATAATTCTTGATATTGTTTTGTTAAAGAATTTTTTGGTTCTTGAAGAATTTTAATTAAAGATTTTTCATCCAAATCCTCTAAAGTCGCAATCATAGGTAATCTACCAATAAATTCTGGTATCAAACCATATTTTAATAAATCTTCAGGTTCTAAACTTTTCATCCATTCTCCAGTTTTTTTATCTTGAGTACTTTTAACATCAGCTCCAAAACCTATTGCTGTACCTTTATCTCTTTGAGATATAATTTTATCTAAGCCTGCAAAAGCACCTCCACAAATAAATAAAATATTAGTGGTATCAACTTGAAGAAATTCTTGTTGAGGATGTTTTCTGCCTCCTTGAGGAGGAACACTTGCTATCGTTCCTTCCATAATTTTTAATAAAGCTTGTTGAACTCCTTCACCTGATACATCTCTAGTTATTGATGGATTTTCTGATTTTCTACTAATTTTATCTACCTCATCAATATAAACAATTCCTCTTTGAGCTTTTTCAACATTATAGTCGGCTGCTTGTAGTAATTTCAAAATAATATTTTCTACATCTTCACCCACATACCCTGCTTCCGTAAGAGTGGTTGCATCAGCCATTGTAAAAGGTACATCTAAAATTCTAGCTAGTGTTTGGGCTAACAATGTTTTGCCACAACCTGTAGGACCGACTAATAATATATTTGATTTAGCTAACTCAACATTTTTACTAGTTTTATTTTCGTAATTTAGTCTTTTGTAATGATTATGAACTGCTACTGATAAAACTTTTTTTGCATGAGCTTGACCAATAACGTAATCATCTAAAATAGAACAGATTTCTTTTGGTGGAGGCAAACCATCTTGGTGTTTTACAAATGTATCTTTACTTTCCTCTTTAATAATGTCCATACATAGTTCAACGCATTCATCACATATGAAAACAGTAGGACCGGCTATAAGTTTTCTAACCTCATGTTGACTCTTTCCACAAAAAGAACAATAAAGAATATTTTTGTTATTTGTACTCATAATTTTTAAATCGAATCAATTTAAATACTTTATTATATGAGAGTCATTCTAATCAAGTTTCAAATATGATTTCTTCTATATATGGTGTTTTACATTCTTTTTTCTACTACTTCGTCAATCAAACCAAATAATTTAGCTGAGTCGGTTGTCATAAAATTATCTCTCTCCAAAGCATTCTTAATTTCATCAACTGATTTACCGGTATGTTTAGAATAAATTTCGTTTAGTCTTTTTTTAAGTGATAAAACTTCATTTGCATGTATCTCTATATCAGTTGCTTGACCCTGAAAACCTGCAGAAGGTTGATGAACCATAATTCGAGAATTGGGTAAAGAAAATCTTTTTCCTTTTGCTCCAGCAGCAAGTAAAAAAGATCCCATTGATGCTGCTTGACCAATGCATATAGTAGTAATTTCTGGCTTAATATATTGCATTGTATCGTAAATACCTAAACCAGCTGTAACCAATCCACCAGGACTATTAATGTATAAATAAATTTCTTTTTTTGGATCTTCTGCTTCCAAAAACAGGAGTTGAGCTGTTACTAAGGAAGCAACACTATCATTAATTGGACCTGTTAAAAAAATTATTCTTTCTTTTAAAAGTCTTGAATAAATATCGTATGCTCTTTCACCTTTATTTGATTGTTCAACAACCATAGGAACTAAATTATTCATATGTTCTGAAATTTTATTCATAAAATTTGATTCGGATTATTTATACAACTTCAGATTACTTTTTACTAACTCTTTTTGCTGAAGATTTAGTTTTTATAGTTTTTTTGATATTTGTTTTGTTTAAAGCCTTTTCAGTTTTTGAAGGCACTTTAGTTAGACTTTTTTTTTCAGATTTTGTTTTCTCTGCTTGATTTTGTGACTCCTTTAATATTTTTTCTGCTTGATCTTTAGAAACTTCTTTTTTATTAGCTTTAGCCTTTTCTTTTATTAAATTAAGAATTTTATCTTCATAAACTGTTCCCCTTAAACTTTCTACAGCAGAGGGATTTTTTTGATAAAAATCCATAACCATTTTTTCTTGACCCGGCATCATTCTTAATTGTTTTTGAATTTCAGTTTGTAACTCTTGTTCAGTTACTTTTAAATTATTTTGTTCTCCAAATTCCTTTAAAATTAATCCAACTTTAATTCTTTTCTTGGCAACTTCTTCAAAATTGCTTTTACTTTTTTTTGTATCTTCATCGGACATACCTTGAGAAAGAATTTTTACTTCTTCTTCAACTAAATTTTCTGGTATTTCATCTATTTTAAATTTTTCAATTTCTTTGAGAATTTGATTTTTAGACAATCTATCTAAAGAATTTTTAAATTCATCATTAATTTGATTAGAAATTAATTTTTTTAAATCTGCTAAATCTTTTGCACCAAGATTTTTTGCAAAGTCATCATTAATTTTAACTTCTTGTGGTTTTTTTACAGAAATAATTTTACATATAAATTTTGCTTTTTTATTTGCCAAATCTTTTTCTGGAAAATTTTCGGGTAAAATTGCGTCAACAACTTTTTCATCATCTTTTTTTACACCAAAAAGTTGTTTATCAAAACCTTTCAAGAATAAATCTTTACCTAAAGTAAGTTGTGTATTTTTTGCTTCGTTTCCTTTAAATGATTTATTATCAACTGTTGCTTTGTAATCTAAGGTAACTAAATCTCCTTCATCTGCCTTTGTGCTCGCTGAAACATCTTTAAAGTTTGGTTGATTTTTAGCAATTTCTTTGATCCTTTTATCTGTCTCTGAATGGTCAATTTTTACTGTATATTGATCAAACTTAATATCTTTAATGGAATTTATATCAACTTTTGGAAGTTCAGTTACAGAAATTATATATTCAAGTTCTTTATCTTCACCATAAGTTTTTAAATCAAATTTAGGCTGTCCAGCAGGTTTTATTTTATTCTCTTCAAGCGCTTTTGTTGAAGTGTCTTTTAAAACTTTATCTAAAACTTCATTAAAAACTGCTTTTCCAAATTGTCTTTTTAAAATTTCTTTAGGAACTTTACCTGGTCTAAAACCTTTTAAATTAATTGTACCTTTAATTTCATTATATTTTTCCTCCATATAAGAATTCATAGTTTTCTTGTCTACGAAAATCTTAAGATCTTTATTTAAACCCTGTTTATTTTCAACTGTTACTTTCATAATATTTAAATGGTAGGGCGAAAAGGACTCGAACCTTCACATGTTGCCATATTGGTTCCTAAGACCAACGCGTCTACCAATTCCGCCATCGCCCCACAAATTTAAAGATTTTATATATGATAGAAACTGTTTGTCCAACGACAATTGTTGAAAATTCATTTATTTTTCCTTAATAATTTAAATATTTTAAAATGATTATTTCACCTTGTATAAGTATTTGCAAAACAGATCCAACAACAGGTTATTGTTATGGATGTGGAAGAACAATAGAAGAAAAAAAAAATTGGAAACTCCCTGAAACCACGGACCAATGGAAAAAAGATAATATCATTGAAATAAAGAAAAGACTAAAAGGTTGGCAATTAGAAAGTTTTGAAGAATCATATACTTATAAAGTAAATCATGGTATTTCTCTTTTTAAAAAAAATTTAAAAAATGAGTAATACTTCAAAAGTAATAATAATTTACATTGTTGGATTAATATTTGGTGCTTTATTTTTGGATATATGGAGTTCGGACACCAATATCTTAAAAGCCCTTTTGGGTCTAGGGTGGACAGCTTTGCTTCTGATAGGAATATTTTTTGCTGAAAAAAATGAAACAAAAAGTTAGTTTTTTTTCTTTTTTTTAGACATATCCTTTTTTTTTGTTCCATATCGAATATTTGTAATATTGCTTTTATGCTTAGCATAAGCTTGTTTTTGTGCTTGTTTCATCGCTCTCTTAGAAGACATAATATTTTAATAATCTATTTTTATATTTCCAATTACATTAAAATTTTTATCTGCAATGACCATCTCTCCAGAAAACGCAGAATAATCCAATGCTTCAGATATAACTACATAGTGAGTCACTAAGATTAAATTTTTTTTACTATTAAATTTTTTAACATATTTCTTTAAATCTATCATTTGTTTAGTTATATTTTTTTCAAATTTTAAGCTATAAAATGAGTTTAAAAAATTTTTTGTTATAAAATCATTAAAAGCTAAATCAGCTGTTTCTTTACACCTACACCACTCACTAGATAAAACATTATGAATACTAATCTTATTTGATCTAAAAAATTTACCAATATTTTTTGCCTGGATTCTTCCTTTCGCACTTAAATTTCTTTGAGTAGAACAATCGTTTAAATTGAAATTATCTGGATCACCACTTCCAGGTGCATATGCATGCCTTATAAATATTAAATTTCCACCTTCCTTTAATTGATTTATTAAATTTTCATTTATATCTGCTTTAATAGAAGTTGTTAAAGATATAAATATTATAGATAATAATTTTAAAAATTTCATTTTATGGATATTAGATTAAACAGTTTGGATAAAACAATAATTAACTGTAAAAAATGTCCTCGATTAGTAAAATTTATTCATAAAATTAGCATCGAGAAAAGAAAACAAAATATGGATGAAATTTATTGGGCAAAGCCTGTCCCAGGTTTTGGAAATTTAAATTCTAAATTAGCAATTGTTGGGTTAGCACCAGCTGCTCATGGAGGGACTAGAACCGGAAGAGCCTTTACAGGTGATAAATCTGGAGATTTTTTATTTAGATGTTTATACGAAGTTGGCATTTCAAATAATCCCTACTCAAAAAATTTGAAGGATAATCTAAAATTAAATTGTACATATATAACTAATATTCTTAAATGTGTGCCACCTAAAGATAAGCCTCAGCGAAATGAACTCTCTAATTGTTCAGAATTTTTTGATAAAGAAATTTCATCTTTAAAAAAAATTAAAAGTTATAGTTACACTTGGAAAAATAGCTTTTGACAATTGTGTTAATTTATTTAAAGACAAGTTTGAAATAAATCAAAAGTTTACATTTAAGCATGGAAAAACTCAATTATTACCAAATGGATTATTAATTATACCAAGCTATCATCCAAGTCCAAGAAATGTTAATACAAAACTGATTTCAAATAAAATGATGGTAGATTTATTCAAAGAAGCTAAAAGATTAGCTAAGTTTTAATAGTGTCACAAAAATAAGGTTCAAATTTCGAGTATATTTCGTTTGGTATTTTTACCGGCTTACCATCTTTACTAACAAACACTAAATGAACTTGTGCATCAACAATTATTTCCTTATCTTTTGTAATTATTTGATTCATTAAAAAAGAAGTTTTTGTTATTGATTTAACAAAAGATCTAACATTTAATTCATCCTCTAAATGAGCTGATTTTTTATATTGAATATTACAAGATTTAACTATTATTAATGAATTAAATTGTTCTTGAATTTTTTTATTACTGAAACCAATCGAAAATAATGCTTCGGTTCTAGCTCTTTCTAAAAATTTTAGATAATTAGCGTAATAAACTACACCCCCAGAATCTGTATCTTCATAATATACTTTTAATTTATGAAAGAAATTTTCGTGCATATATTAATTATATCAAATAAATAATTATTTGACAGAATCTAAGATATAAATATCTATATGAATATTTTTGTTATTTGGTTTGTAATGGTTACAGCATGGAACTTTGGTTATCCAAAGGCTAGTCCGTTAGAAGATGTTTTAGTTGCAGTTATTTTGGCTTTATTTAACCTTTTTTTAAAAAAATTTTTAAAATTATAATCATTTCTCTGAAAAATATATATTTTGATAATAAGCTATTGATTTCATTTTTGAATTATCAGTATCTGACATAATTGCTAATCCATCTAATTCATTTACATCTAGGTCATGAAACTTCTTAAAATCTTCTTTTACATTTGCTTTTACTGTAATCCACTCATTAAGGTTACTTCTGGTACTTGCTAAAACTTTATCTATTGATTTTTTTGTATAAGGACTCGGTGAATTAAAACCAATTTCATTATTACTTGAAAATACATAATTTATTGCTCTATTTGAGAGTGGTGTAGCCCCTGTCTTTTTTATTGCAAAAACTCTGGCTGCGAAATCATGTCCTTTTTTTGTGTTTTCTTTAATACCTGGTAAATCTTTCTCAATTTTCCATGTAATATTGATAAATGGAGTTTTATTTAGGTCAATTTTTACTTCTTTGCCCAGACCTGAAGCAGCGTTATCGGCTATTGCTTTCAAAAAATTACCATTTTCATTTGATCCCACTGTATAAATTGTTTTATTATCTGCTCCTCTTACCTTTCTCACTTCCAGTCCAGAAAATTCTGCCTGTGTAAAATCAAATACTTTAATCTCGTTAGCAAAACTAATGGAGTTAACTGTAAACCAAATTACAATGACTTTAATTAAAAAATTCATAAATATATTTTTAAAAAAATTGTTAATACATTATTTTGACAAAATTTAAACATTCAAAAATCAATATTTGCATATATATCATAATTATGAAGACAATTTCGATTTTTATATTGTTAATTTACTGGTCGATTATGATTTTTGCACCTGTTATGTCTAAAGATGTAAAATTAAGCCGAGCAAAAATTAACTACACAAAAATAATAGAACAAAAACCTTGAAATTAATAAGTCGAACGACCTCCGCTTATATCAAAAACAGCTGCTGTAGAAAATGTATTCTCCTCTGATGAAAGCCAACAAACTAAAGATGTAAACTCCTCAACCTCAAGAAATCTACCTCTTGGTACTTTTGATAGCATTCTTTGTACGTGTTCTTTAGTCATTTGATCTAAAATTCGTGTTTTAGCACCAGCTGGTGTAACGGCGTTTACAGCTATATTCTTATCAGCAAGCTCTTTCCCCAATGATTTAGTTAATCCTATTGCTCCTGCTTTTCCGACACTATATGCACTTGCATTAGCATTCCCATCTTTTCCAGCAACAGAAGCAACATTTACAATCCTACCATAATTATTTTTAATCATATTTGGCACTATTGCTCTACAGCAATTAAAAGTGCCCATTAAATTGATATCTACAACTTTTTTCCACATCTCTATATCATATTCCCATAATGTTGATGTTGGACCAGTAATGCCTGCATTATTAATCAGAATATCAATGTTTGAATTTTTCATAATTTCATTAGCACAATTCTCTACTTCTTTATAATTGGATATATCAACTATACTTGTGGTAAGGTTAGAATTATTTAATTCTTTGGTAACTTTATCTATCATTTTAGAGTCTATATCCCAAATTACTACTCTAGCTCCAGAATTTAGAAACCTTTTTACAATATCTAAACCAAATCCTTGGGCACCACCAGTCACAACAGCAGTTCTATTATTAAAATCGAATTTAATCTTATCCATCTAATTATTCTTTTGCTAACAAATAATATGTTATCCAAGATATAACTGCACCAGTTATCCAGGCATAGGATTGTAAAAACATTAGACTAGTATTCCAGATTGTAGAGGATGAAAAAATAAAACCTAAAATTAAAGAATAAACTCCTTTTAAATGCCATCCTCTAGAGTAATAATATATACTATTACTCTCAATTGAATAAATGTCTTTATTACTTAAAATTTCTTTTTTAATTAAATAATAATCAGCAATCATAACTCCAAATAAAGGTCCAAAAAAACATCCAAAAGTATCAATAAAAGATAAGATGCCAATTTGACTTAAAACAGTAAGCCAAAAAATCCCTACCACTAAACCAAAAAATGAAATTATATAACTAGCACTTTTTAAGTTTAATTTGTTAGGTATAAAGTTAATTAACGAGTATTGAGAAGGAATATAATTAGCAACTAAATTTGTTGATAGTGATGAAACTATAATAAAAAAAAGAACAACTATTGTTATTTGAATATTATCAAACTTACCAATTATATCAGTTGGATTTGTAAATATTCTATCTAAATCTGAAAATTTTTGACTTAAAAAAACGTCAGATCCTACAACAATACTAATTGAAAAAAATGAAAATATTATTAAATTTAATATCAAGCATAGATTTCCTTTATTTAATTCTTTTTCATTTTTTACATACCTGGAAAAATCTCCAAAGCTAACTATGATTATAGAAAAATAAGCAAAAATCGTACCTGCTACTGTTAAAAGTGGTAATAAGTTATTTATATCAAAAAAATTTTCTAAACTTAAAATATTCAAAAATGCTTGGAATGTTATTCTTACATCACTCAACAGTATAACAAAGAAAAAAAAGATCATTCCAACATATACTGTAATAGCAGAGTAATTAATTATCTTTTTATTGTATTGGATGCCTCTACTGAATATAGTTGTTTGAAAAATAATGACAAACAATATTGAAAACCAATCAATAATATTTAAACCTAATAAATAAGTAAGAAAAATCTCTTTATCTAATAATGAGCTATCAATTGAGTAAATTAATATTCTTATCAAATAACCAAAAACCTTTGATAGAAAATATGTTTGAATACCAAATAAAAAAATTCCTACTAAACTTCTTATTAATCCAAACAATCTAGCCCCGTTAAATCCTAAAGATGATCTTAAAAGAACTGCGAAAGGAAGCCCGAATTTTTGAGAAGGTTTTCCTATTAAATTACAAAATAAATAAACAAAAAATGAGCCTAAAATAGTTCCAAAAAAAACAACAAATGTATTTAAGCTATAAATTATATAAAGTGAAGCAACTAGTGAAAATCCAATTACGCTTTGAATATTTGTTCCCCAAAAACAAAAAAGATCTTTCCAACCCCAAGTTTTGTAATTAGGGTTAACTGTTACAAGATCCCAATTTGAAAGAGAATATTTTACTTTATGTTTATTCACTCTATTATTTTAAACTAATAATTTCTACTGTCCATATAAGAGAGTTGGTAACCACAGAGCTATTTTAGGAAATATAATAATTAAAATTAAACCAATTATTTGTAAGACCATAAATTGCATCATTCCATAGTAAATATCTTTAAGATCCCATTCTGGAACAACACCTTTTAAAAAGTAAGCAGAAAGTGCGACTGGTGGTGAAAGCCAGGCTGTTTGTAAATTAACAGCAACCAATATCGCAAACCATGTTAGATTAAACCCTAGAGCCTCTACTAAGGGTAAAATTATTGGTATAATTATCATCACAATCGGTACCCATTCTAATGGCCATCCCAATAAAAATATCATAGCCATTATCATTGCTAAAATTAGATATTTATTCATTTCCAAACCTAATAAAAATTCAGTTAACAAAGTTGGCGTTCCTAATCTTGCAAAAACAGCTCCAAAAAAGTTAGAAGCTGCAACTAGAACCATTATTAAAGCTGTTATCTCTAATGTTTTAACTAAAGCTTCTTGTAATTTTAGAAGAGTTAACTTTTTATAAGCTAATGAAAGTAACAAAGCACCCATAGCACCACAACCCGCTGCTTCTGTCGGAGTAGCAAATCCAAATAAAATACTTCCTAGTGCTGCAAATACTAAAGCAGCTGGTGGAACCAATCCTAAGAAAAATTCAATCCAAACTTCTTTCATACTTGCTGCTCTCATATCTTCTGGTAATACTGGTCCTAACTTAGGATTAATCATACATCTAATGGTAGTGTAGCCCGCATATAAACTTGCAAGAAGAATTCCAGGAAGTATAGCAGCAGCAAATAAATCTATTACTGGTATTTCCATAATTGGTCCCATAACAACAAGCATAATACTCGGCGGAATTAATATTCCTAAAGTTCCTCCTGCTGTAATGGTTCCAGCAGCAAGTCTAACATCATAACCAGATCTGTTCATAGATTTTGCTGCCATTATTCCTAAAATTGTAACTGAAGCTCCAACAATTCCAGTTGCTGCAGCAAATATAACTGAAACAAATAAAACAGCATAATATAAAGAGCCTCTAACTTTAGACAACATTAACTGAAAAGCTGAAAATAATCTTTCCATAAGTCCAGCTTGTTCCATCATGATTCCCATAAATACAAAAAGTGGGACGGCAGCTAGTGTTTGTTCGGTCATAACCATGGAAAATTGCAATGTCATTAGATAGAAAACCAATTTTCCAAAACCTAAATATCCAAAAACAAATCCTAAAAATATTAAAGTAAATGAAATAGGAAATCCTACAAAAATTGCAAAGAGCATTACTCCAACAAGAATAAATCCTAAAATAGCTGGATCTATAAATTCTGCTATCATTTAGAATCTCCAGGCCATTCACCTTTTTTTGCTGCCCAATAACTTTTAAGTAATTCTGAAACACCTTGAACAAGTAAAAAAATAATTCCAATTAATAAACAAGTTTTAATTGGCCACATGTAGGGCATCCAAGTTGTATCCATACCCCTTTCTCCTCTCTGGATAGACTCACCTACATATCCAATTGTCATATATAGGAAAACAATCAAACCTGGAAAATAAAATAAAAGGTATAACCAAAAATCTATGACTCCTTGAGTTTTGGTTTTAAAATTTCTATATAAAAAATCAGCTCTTATGTGAACTCCTCTTGATAGAGCATAACCAGCTCCCAACATAAAAAGTGCTCCGTATAAAAAACGACTAATATCATAAGCCCAAATAGTTGGAGCTAAAAATAATTTTCTTGCAAGTACCTCATAGGTCATTGCAAAAATGAGAGGTATCAATATCCAGCAAACAATATTACCAATTAATTTGCTAAATTTATCAATATTAATAATAGATTTTGCCATCCATAATGGCATATCAACTGGCATTTTTCCCGAACCACCTCGCCTCTCGGCAATCATTTCATCCGAAATATCTAATTTACTTGGTTCGTCAGCCATAAATTTTAGTTAAAAAAATTAGAGCGGACTATAAAAGTCCGCTCTAATAAAATTAAGATTAATTACTAATTACTTTAATGTTGCAGCGTGAGCCATTCCTAGCTTCGCATTTGACATTTGAGCACCAGCCCAGAAAGGAACAGCAACATCAGCAAACTCTTTCATAGAGTCATAAACTTTTTTGAAAAATGCGTTTTTCTCAGCATTTTTGTTTAAAGTTGCTTTTGCAGCAGCCATGTATTCTGTGAAATAGTCAGATGGAGTATCTTCTAAAATAACCCCATGTTTTGTAGTTAATTCTCTTAAAGCTTTTCCATTTTCATAGATTCTGTAACTTAAAGATTTAGCTAACGACGCATTAGCTGCTACTTCAATAGATTTTTTTTCATGAGCACTCATAGCATTGAATGTTTTTCCAGTAATATAAAAGTCTGCATTTACAACTACTTGGTGTAAACCTTGTAGATAATAGTGCTTTAATACTTTTTGGAAACCAAATGTTAAATCTGGTTTTGGACAACACCATTCTGCAGCATCAATAGTTCCTGCTTCAAGTGCTGGTAAAATATCTCCACCACCCATAGCTACTGAAGCTATACCAATATCTTTATACGTTTGTCCTGGAATTCCTGGAGGAGTTCTGAATTTATATTTTCTAAAGTCAGCCATATTTTTAATAGGTTTTGGAAACCAACCTAAAGCTTCAGGACCAACTGGTTGAAGCATAAATCCTTTAATATCTCTTCCCATTTCTTTCCAAAGTTGGTCATATAATTCTTTACCACCACCATATTGGAACCATGATAGGAACGCTAAGTTGTCAATACCAACTCCACCACCAGCTACTGGCGAACCAAATAACATAGCAGCAGGGTGATCTCCTGACCAATAGTGTGTCCATGCAAAACCACAATCGATAAGACCTTTATCAACTGCATCTAGAGTTTCTTTAACTCCAACAACAGCACCTGCAGGTAAAATTTCAAACTTTAATGATCCACCTGTTAATTCTGTTACTGTGTCAGTAAAGTCCTTTAACATCTTAACTTCATCAGCTTTAGTGTTAAGAACCGTCTGACATTTTAGTGTTTTTGCAGCATTTGCACTTGACGTAAGACCAAGTACCAAAATAGTTGCAAATAACATTGAAATGATTTTTTTCATTATTTTTCCTCTTGTTAGTTAAATTTAACGAAAGCATACAATCAGAAAAATAAAGCTGACACAAGTGACAATTGTGTATTATGAGTGTAAATAACATTTAAAAAAGTTTTATTAAAAATACTATTCAACTAATAATGGAAAATTTTGATTTTATTATAATTGGTGCAGGATCTGCAGGATGTGTTTTAGCAAATAGACTTTCTGCAAACCCAAAAAATAAAGTTTTACTATTAGAGGCTGGAGGAAAAGATACCTATCCTTGGATACATATTCCAGTAGGTTATTTCAAAACAATGCATAATCCTAAAGTTGACTGGTGTTTTAAAACTGAGCCAGATGAAACTATGAATAATAGATCTATAAGATATCCAAGAGGAAAAACATTAGGAGGAAGTTCTTCAATCAATGGCCTTTTATGGATTAGAGGGCAAAAGGAAGATTATGATATATGGAGACAGTTAGGTAATACTGGTTGGAGTTGGAATGATGTTTTGCCATATTTTTTAAAATCAGAAAATAATGAATTAGGAAAAAATGAATTTCATAACAATAATGGTCCGATTACTGTTGCTAATAAAAAGATAAACTTAAAAATACTTGAAGAGTTTCAAAATGCTGCAGAAGAATATGGAATTCCAAAAACGAAAGATTTTAATACTGGAGATAATTTTGGAGTTGGATATTTTCAATTTACTACAAGCTTTAATAAAGGATTAAAATTAAGATGTAGTGCAGCTAAAGGATATTTGAATCCCGTTAAAAAAAGAACTAATTTAAAAATTGTTGTAAATGCACATGTTAAAAAAATAAATTTCGAAGGGAAAAAAGCAAAAGGAGTAAGTTATTATATTGGTGATAAATTAAATATAGCGTGTGCAAATAAAGAGATAATTTTATCTGCAGGATCAATTGGCTCACCTCATATTCTTCAAGTTTCTGGAGTCGGTGAGAGTAATAAACTTAAAAATTTAGGAATTGAGGTTGTTCATGAGTTGAAAGGAGTTGGGCAAAATCTACAAGATCATTTAATGTTCAGGCCAGTCTATAAAGTTAAAAATTTGAAATCATTGAATAGAAAAGTTGAAAGTTTATTTGGAAGGTTTTTAATGGGTTTAGAATACGTGATTAATCAAAGTGGACCTGTAACAATGGGTGCAAGCCAAGTATGTGGATTCGTTAAGAGTGATTCATCAAGAGCAACTCCAAACTTACAATTTCATGTTTCTCCTGTAAGCACAGACATTTTAGGTGTTACACCAATGCATGATTTTGAAGGGATTACTCCTACTGTAGCAAACATAAGACCTACTAGTAGAGGAGAAATAAATATTGTTAGTAATGACAGTAGAGTTTATCCAAAAATAAAAAATGAATTACCTTTCAACAGATGAAGATAGAAAAGTTGCTGCACAAGGCTTGAAAATTATTAGAAAAATTATGTTAGAAACTGAAACATTCAAAAAATATAAACCCGAAGAATATAGACCTGGTATTCATATAACTGATAATGAAGAATTAGTTAAAGCTGGCTCAGATTTTACCCAAACAATTTTTCATCCTGTAGGTACTTGTAAGATGGGTAATGACAATCTTTCAGTTGTAGATGATTCTTTAAAAGTAAGAGAAATAGAAAACTTAAGAGTAATTGATGCATCTATAATGCCTAATATTACTTCAGGCAATACTAATGCTCCTACTATTATGATTGCTGAAAAGGGTTCTGATATGATATTGAACGGATAATGTTATCCGAACAAATTGTAATATTTTTCCAAATAGTTTTAATAGATTTAGTTTTAGCAGGAGATAATGCAATTATTATAGGAATGGTTGCTTCTCAATTTCCTGTAGAACAAAGAAAAAAAATTATTTTTTGGGGTATTAGCGGAGCTATTATTCTAAGAATAATACTTACTTTATTAACTGCTTATTTATTACAAATTCAAGGATTAAGATTAATTGGTGGATTAGCATTACTTTATATTGTCTACAAGCTTTATGTTGATGTAATCAAGACACAAATAGGTCAAAACAGTAAAATAAAGGTAAATAATTCAAGTTTCTTTAAGGCAATAATTACTGTTTTAATTGCCGATTTTACGATGAGCCTAGATAATGTTTTAGGCGTAGCTGGTGCAGCAAAAGATCATTATTTCTTATTAATATTTGGTCTACTTTTATCAATAGCTATTATGGCATTGGGAGCTACTTTAATTTCTAATTGGATAAAAAAATATAAATGGATTGCATGGTTAGGATTAATAGCAATACTAGTTGTTGCTATTGAATTGATTTATACTGATATAAAACTGTTTATTTAAATTATGTATCTTAAAAAATATAACCTTAAAAACAAAACTGCAGTAGTTACGGGTGCAGGAAAAGGACTTGGAAGAGCTTGTGCAATTGCACTAGCAGAAGCTGGCGCTAACCTTGTTATTATAAGCAGAACAAAAAATGATCTAGATAAAGTTTCCAGAATAATTAGAAAGCTAAAATCTAAATGTAAATCGTACGTATGTGATATTACAAACTATAATAAGATTAAAGAAATCATAAACAAACAAGCTAAAATTGATATTTTAGTTAATAATGCTGGAAATAATATTCCAGAACATTTTACAAAAGTTAAAACTAAAAATATGGAATACCTCGTTGAAATAAATACGATAGCAACTTTTAACCTTGCCCAATTATGTGCTGTTAAAATGATAAAATCAAAAAATAGAAAAAAATTTGGTGGATCAATAGTAAATATGTCTTCACAAATGGGACATGTGGGTGGTCCTATTAGAAGTGTTTATAATATGAATAAGTGGGGTTTAGAAGGATTAACTAAAGGAATGTCTCTAGACTTAGCAAAATACAATATTAGGGTAAACACCGTTTGTCCAACTTTTGTTGTTACCCCTATGACAAAAAAATTCTTAAAAAATAAAAAATTCAAAAAAGAAACTCTTAATAATATTCCGCTTGGAAGATTTGCAGAATTATCTGAAATATCTTCAGCTGTGGTTTTTCTTGCCTCTGATGCGGCATCGATGATTACAGGAACTTCATTATTGGTTGATGGTGGATGGACAGCAAAATAATATTTAGATTATTTTTACTAATAATCTTTTTTAACTCAACTGAATTAAGTGCAATTGAGTTTAAAGGTAAATTCCTTCAAGGTCATTATATTATTGGAATAACTGATCCTTCTGCAAAAATTATAATTAATAAAAAGAATGTTAAAGTTTCAAATGATGGATATTTTGTTTTTGGTATTGATAGAGATAGAAAATTTGATTTAACAATAACAAAAATTATTAATGGAAAAAAAGAAAAAATAACTAAAAAAAGTTTTAAAAAGGAAATATAATATTCAAAGAATAGATGGTTTGGAAGAAAGTAAGGTAACACCTCCTGAATCTGTTTATCAGAGAATTAAAGAAGAAAATAATAAGATTGGTGAAGCAAGAGCTATAAATTCCGATCTACTATTTTTTAAAGATCAGTTTATTATGCCAGTTAAAGGAATAATCAGTGGCGTTTATGGAAGTCAAAGAATATTAAATGGTAAACCAAAATGGCCTCATTATGGTATTGATATAGCTGCAAAAAAAAGGAACTATGATAAAATCATCTGGCACTGGTATTGTCACGATGGCAGAAGATGATTTATATTATACCGGTGGGACAATAATCATGGATCACGGTCATGGTATATCAACAATATATTCTCATCTCGAAACAGTTTTGGTTTCAATCGGTGATATAGTTAATCAAGGAGATATAATTGGGACAGTTGGATCTACTGGTAGATCTACAGGACCTCACTTAGATTTCAGAATTAATTGGTTTCAAACTAGACTCGATCCAATGTCTGTATTAAAATAATAAAAATTTACTTAAAATGTTGTTAATGTATTCAAAAAATTTAAACAATAACAACTATTCGAAGTAAATGGCTTCAAAAAAATTAAAAATCTTCAATCTATTAATACTTTTAATTTCTACTCTATTATCTTTATATTTATGTGAAGGCTATCTAACATTTTTGAATAATCGAGATAGCTTGGAAAATAAAATTAAAATTTATAAAAAACAAACTGGTAAAGATTATGATATTAGATCTATCTTAAGCGTTTATGATGATGAAAGAAAAAAAAACAATGATGTGGCTATAAGATATTTGCCAAGAGTATTATTAAATGATAAATTAAATATTCAAGAAATTAATCTATTTCCTTTATCAGGAATCTCTAACGTAAAAACTATTAATTGTAATGCTGAAGGTTTTTTTTCATCATATATAAGTGATCGATATGGATTTAATAATCCAGATGATGTGTGGAATGAAAAAGAAATAGATTTTGTTATAATTGGAGATTCATTTGTACATGGAAGTTGTGTAAATAGACCAAATGATATTCCGTCTGTTGTAAGAAATTTAACAAAAAAAAACGTAATAAATTTAGGATTTAGAGGAAACGGTCCTTTAATTGAATATGCTACGTTAAGAGAATATTCAAATAAAAAAATAAAAAATCTAATATGGGTATATTACGAAAATGATATTTATGATCTTAAAAAGGAATTAAATAATAATTTACTTAAAAAATACATTAATGATGATAACTTTTCTCAAAATTTATTATTAAAACAAAATAAAATAAATTCAATTAATAAAAGATTAATTGAACATCTTTACAAAACAGCACAAGTAGTAATCAAACAAGAGAAAAAGAATATGGAAACAAAAAATAAGATACTTAAATTTATTAGATTAAATAGTTTAAAAAAATTTTTGTCATCATATGTAAAAAATGAAAATGAAGATAATTTTCCCTATGATGAATTAAAAAAAATAATTGAAAAAGTTAATCAAAATGCAATAAATATTAAAAGTAACTTTTTCTTTGTATTTATGCCATCAATAGAAAACTACACTACAAAAAAAAATAACTATCAATATGATAGGGTAATATCGATAATTCAAAATTTAAATATAAATTTTATAGATTTAAATGTATATTTTAAAAATTATGAAAACCCTGAAAAATTTTACACTTTAGGCTTAGGACCTCACTTAAATGCAGATGGATATAGAGAAGCTTCGAAATTTATTGTAGAGTCAATAAACAAAAAATGAAAACTCTTATTGAAAAAACTTCAGATAAACTAATAAGGGCATTTCTTAAAAACAAAATTATTGCACCGATCCCATCTAAATTTACAAAGAAACTAAATGAAGCTCAAAAATTAAGAAAATTATGTGAAAGTAAAATTAAAGAACCAGTAATCGGTTTTAAAGCTGCAGGAACAGGTATTCCTTTAATAAAAAAATTTAAAGAAAAAGAACCTTTTTATGCGTCAGTTTATAAAAGAAATCTTTTAAAAAGTGGAAAGAGAGTAAAAATAAATAAATCAACTTTAGGAATTGAGCTTGAGGTTTGTTATCTAATTAAAAAATCTTTTTTTAAATCAAAAGGTTTTATTTCAAAGAAAAATTTATCTAAATATATTTCTTATATGGCTACATGTATCGAAATTGTAGGTTATAGACAAAGAAAAAAAGGAATTACATCTTTTGCCGATTTGTGTAGTGATTTTGGAGCAAATGTTAAATTTTTGCTAGGTCAAAAGAAAAAATTTAAAAGAATAAATATAAAAAATTTAAGAACTAATATTTCAAACAAAAAAATTAATCAAAGTGTTAATGGAAATACAAATACTGTTTACATAAACCCATTAAATTCTTTAAGATTTGTTTTAAATAAGCTCAAAAAAGATAAAATAAGTTTAAATAAAAACTTTTGGGTTTTTACAGGTTCCTCTGTTGGTGTAGTTCCAATAAAAAGCAAAGGACTCTATATTGGTAGAATAGAAAAATTAGGAAGTGTAAAAGCTTTTATTACTTAATAATTACTACTATATTTTTCTAAAAAAATATCAGCTACGAATTTATTACCATATTCGTTCCAGTGACCATCACATGAATGAAAATAAACATGTTTTTTCATTAAAATCTATAAAATCCATTAAATCTATTAAAGTAGAATTATTTTTTTTTAGCTATTTTATTTATTTCTTTATACCAGTAGAGATTTTTATAATTAATCTTATTTTTTTGAAAGTTATTAATATCGTAAATAGTGGGTATTATAAAAATATATGATTTTACATTTTTATAATTGATTAAATTTTCTAAAAAATTAAAAGTATAAGTAATATTTTCTTTATTATTATAAAAATATGATAAATTTTTAAAATTATTATTAGAATTTAAATCTAAAAGATGTGCGGCTGATCTTATAAAATTATAAGAATAAGTGAATCTCGCCAAAATATCTAAAACATTAAATTTATAAAAAAATAATTTATATTTTATAGTATCTAAATTAAATATCGAAAAAGATACATTTTTTTTATCATTTTGAGGATTTTCTAATTCTTGTGTTTCTTTTGAATAATCATTATGAGGTAGAAAAAAATAAATAAGTTCATCAAAATTTAGTTTCGATCCAAGATTAATATAACTAGAAGTTTGTTGTTCAGTATTAGTGCCTGAAACTCCAAAATTTAAAACTTTTTTGTTAATTTTATTTTCAATAATTTTTGCAAAAGTTTTTTCTGTATCGACACCAAAACCTTCTGCAAAACTGTCTCCAATTAACATAATTGATTTTTCTGAGTCGTTTATAAAATAATCATTATTGTCTCTAGCACCAACATTATTAAATATATATTCAACATCAAAACATCTTGAAACATGGGTTGTCTTATAATTTTTTTTATGTGAAGGATTTCCTTTGTCATCTTTTACTAACCAATCATTAACAGATGTTTTTTCAAAAGAATATTTTGGTGTATCATTGAATAAGAATAATTCTAATTTAGTAAATATGACTGAAGTAATTTCGAAAAAAATAATAAAAATTAAAAAAAAGAATAATGTTTTTTTCATAAAAATAAATGAATATTCAAATATTAATAGATTTATAAATATATTCTATCATATCTCTGATCTAGCTTTTGATCTTTCATATATCAATCTTATTTTAACACCCAAATTTAAAAGAGGTTGAGGTGGCAACCTGGTCGGTTTATTTTTTAATTCTATAGTTTCGATTTCCTTTGAGTGTCCATTACTTGCTTTGATAGCTATTTGTTCACCAAATAAAGTGCCTACTCCGATACCTGAACCGTTATAACACCCAGCTACAAAAATATTGTTATCTATTTTCTCAAAAATTTGAGAACTATTTCTCGATCTTGAAACAATTCCTGACCAAGATGATTGAATAATATCATCAGGTAATTGAGGAAATCTTTTTTTAAGTCCTATTTTATGTTTAATGGATCTTTTATGTAAATCTAGTTGAGACATTTTAAAAGGGTTATAAACTTCAGCTGTATTTCTTATTAAAATTCTTCTATCTTTTGTCATTCTAATTGTTGCACCCATTGATCTTACCGGTAAGATACCCCATTCTTTTGGTTCTCCTATAAATTCATATTCTTCATCAGTTAAAGGTCTTGTCATGCTAGCAGTTAAAGTTAAGGGAAAATTGTAATTTTTTTTTAATCCCTATAGATTTTAAAAATCCATTTGTAGCAAATATAATTTTTGAAGTATTTATTTTACCATTATTAAAATAACAACTAATTAGGTTTTTATCTTTTTGCCATTTTATCATCGAAGAATTTTCAAATAATTGAACATTATCAGGTAATGTATCAATCATAGCTCTGACTAGTTTTGCAGGATGTAATAAAATTCCTCCTTTGGTGTGTAAAGCGACATCATAAAAACTTGTACCTAATTTTTTTGTGAGTTCTTTCTTAAATAATAGATTATGCTCAAATCCTAATTTTGATAAAGTTTTTGAAAACTGTTTTAAAATTTTAATATCTTCTGTTTTTTGATGAAGCAAAATATTTTCCACATTCATTCCAATCACAATCAACTTGATATTCTTTTATAAATTTTTTTACTACTTTAATGCCTAATTGATAAATATCTGTTTTTTTTTTATAATTTTCTAATTCTTTATTTAACATAAAACCATCATTAAGTGTTGTATCGACTAAATAACCTGAATTTCTAGAACTAGCACCTTCACCTGCTAATTGCGCATCAACTAAAATAATTTTTTGATTAGGATTTAATTCACTTAATTTTCTTGCAGCTGATAAGCCTGTATAACCAGCTCCAATAATTAGCCATTCACAATTTTCAGTTGATGAAAGTATTTTAATATTAGTTCTAGGTCTTAAATCATTAATCCAACTACATCCATTATCATTTATTACTTTCATGATAATAAATCTAATCTAATTCAAATTCTTTTGTATAGTCTTTTTTTAGATTTGGATCTTGTTTGGTTTTATCTAAAATACAATTACCAATAACAAGAAAATCTAATTCTGTTCCCATAAAACAATTGAATGCATCTGTAGGAGTATTAACTATTGGTTCTCCTCTGACATTAAAAGAAGTATTAACAATAACAGGACAATTAGTTTTCTCTTTAAATTTAGAAATTAAATCATAATAACGTTTATTAGTATATTGATTCACTGTCTGGATCCTAGCTGAATAATCAACATGTGTTACTGCTGGAATTTCAGATCTTTTGATATTAAGCTTATCAATTCCAAATAATTTTTTTTTGATCATCAGTCATCTCGATTTTTTTATTTGAATTAATATTAGCAACCAATAACATATAAGGACTATCTACATTTATATCAAACCAATTCGTTAAATCTTCTCTAAGTACCGAAGGTGCAAATGGTCTAAAACTTTCTCTATACTTCACTTTTAAATTAAGATTTTTTTGCATCTTATCAGATCTTGGGTCTCCTAAGATAGACCTGCCACCTAATGCCCTTGGGCCAAATTCCATTCTACCTTGAAACCAGCCTATTGCTTTTTCATTAGACAAAAATTCTGAAGTTTTGTTAATTAGGCTTTCATAATTTAAAGTTTCAAATTTAGCTCCAATTAATTCTAATTCTTTTTCAATTTCTTCTTGAGTAAATTCTGTTCCTAGATAAGAACCTTTCATATCATCGTTTGGATTTACTATTCTTCTATTACCCTGTTCTATATACCAAAGGGCTAGTGCTGCCCCTAGTGAACCTCCAGCATCTCCTGCAGCAGGTTGAATCCAAATATTATCAAAAATTTTTTCTTGTAATATTTTACCATTAGCAACACAATTTAATGCAACACCCCCAGCTAAACATAAATTTTTAATGTTATATTCTTTACGAACAGCTTTCGCTAATTTGATCATTATTTCTTCTGTAACTTTTTGAATTGATGCTGCTATATCCATATGAAATTGAGTAATTTTTTCATTTTTTGGATTTCTAGGTTTTTGACCAAATAGATTATTAAATTTACTATTTGTCATAGTAAGTCCAGTAGCATAATTAAAATATTTTTGATCTAACCTAAAAGTTCCGTCTTCTTTAATATCAATTAATTGTCTTACCTTGTCTTCGTAAATAGGATTTCCATAAGGAGCCAAACCCATTAATTTATATTCTCCACTGTTTACTTTAAACCCTGAATAATATGTAAATGCTGAATAAAGCAAACCAAGAGAATGTGGAAAATGAATTTCTTTTTTGATTTCTAGATTATTATCTTTTCCTACAGCAACTGTAGTTGTGGCCCATTCTCCTACACCGTCAGCAGTCAATACCACTGCTTCAGCAAAAGGGGATGGGAAATAAGCACTAGCAGCATGACTTAAATGATGGTCTGAAAAAAAAATGTTTTCATCAGAATTATAGTCTTTGTCATGAGTTTTGAGCTTATTGAATAAAAGATTTTTTTGAAAAAGCTTTTCCTTAATCCATATAGGCATCGCTTTAGCAAAAGAAACAAAACCTCTAGGTGCAAAAGCTACATAAGTTTCTAATAGTCTTTCAAATTTTAAAAAAGGCTTTTCAAAAAAAACTATTTGGTCAATCTCGTTTAATTTTAAATTTGAATAATTTAGAACAAATTCAATTGCATTATATGGATATCTAGGATCATGTTTTTTTCTAGTAAATCTTTCCTCTTGTGCAGCAGCAACAATTTTTCCATCCTTTAAAATACATGCTGCACTATCATGATAAAATGCAGATATACCTAATATAGAGGTCACTTTAAAATATGGTATATATAAATGGAGCCACAGCTGAACCTTGGCTTAAAATTATTAATCCACCAAATAAAATTAAGACCATAATAATAGGCAAAAGCCAATATTTTTTTTCTTACTTTTAAAAATTCCCAAAATTCTTTTAAAAAACTCATACTAAAATTGATTTTTCATTTTACTTTTTGGATCATTTTTTTCAATCCAATAAGATTGGCTTTTATTATATTTTAAATTCAATAAGTCTTTCCCCAATGCTCTCATTATAAAACCTGTAGGTGTTACCACTAGAAAGAATATTATACCCATTATTAGTGGTGAAACAATTTTTCCTAAAAATAATCCAAACTTAAACCATAGCTTATTTAAAGGTGTTAAAAATTTAGAGTTTATTAATCCTAAAATAAGAAAGATTAATGAAATTATTAATGACCAAATTCTTACCTCTTCTTCATTAATCAATGGATATAAAGCTATAATTAAAAAAACTACAAAAAAAACTATTCCAAAACTTCGATTAGAACTTATTTTTATATCATCCATTTAAAGATTTTTGTGGTTTCATATCAGATTTATTTATACCTGCAACTTTTACAGGTTTTTTCATCGCATCCCTTCTAAATGGCTCACCTAGCTCTTGATTTAAAATTATTTCAATAAACGTTGTAATTCCTTTCTTTTGATCCTCACATGATTGTTTTATTGCCTTAGTTGTTTCTTCCATAGTTTTAACTGTTATACCTTTTAAACCACATGCATCAGCGACTTTTGCATAACTCAATTCTGGATCAAGCTCTGTTCCAACAAAATTATCATCAAACCAAAGAATAGAATTTCTTTTTTTCAGCTCCCCATTGATAATTTCTAAAAATAACCATTGTAATTGCTGGCCATTCTTTTCTAGCGCACGAACTCATTTCGTTCATGCTTATTCCGAATGCTCCATCTCCTGCAAAACCAATTACTGGAGTATCAGGACATCCAATTTTTGCTCCAAGAATTGATGGAAAACCATAACCACAAGGACCAAACAAGCCTGGAGCTAAATATTTCCTTCCTTTTTCAAAAGTTGGATAAGCATTACCAATAGCACAATTATTTCCAATATCACTTGATATAATTACATCTTCTGGCATTCCTACTTGTATTGCTCTCCAAGCTTGTCTAGGAGACATTCTATCAGCATCTCTTTCTCTAGCTTCTTTATTCCAAACTGTACCTTCATCATCATCTTCATGGTCTAAACTTGATAATTTTTGTAACCATGCAGATTTCGTTTGATGGATAATATCTTTTCTTTTTTGTCTATCTTTATCTCCAGCTGTCATTGAAAGTTTATCTAATATTTGTTTAGCAACTAATTTTGCGTCTCCACAAATACCAACTGTAACTTTTTTTGTTAAACCAATTCTATCTGAATTTATATCAACTTGAATGATGCTTGCATTTTTTTGGCCAATAATCCATTCCATAACCTGGTAAAGTTGAAAAAGGATTTAATCTCGTTCCTAATGCTAATACGACATCGGCTTGTTTTATTAAATCCATTCCTGCTTTTGAACCATTATATCCAAGTGGACCAACAGCTAATGGATGACTACCAGGAAAACTATCATTATGTTGATAACCAGAGCAAACTGGAGAATCTAATTTTTCAGCTAATTTTTTACACTCATCAATAGCACCACCAATTACAACTCCTGCACCAGATAATATGACTGGAAATTTTGCATTTGATAATAAATCTGCTGCTTTTGTAATTGCCTCTACCCCTCCTGCTTGTCTTTCCAATCTAACAATTGGAGGAAGATCAATATCTATTACTTGAGTCCAGTAATCCCTTGGAACATTTATTTGTGCAGGAGCCGAGCCTCTAATTGCTTTTTCTATAACTCTATTTAATACTTCTGCCATCCTCGATGGATCTCTAACCTCTTCTTGATAACAAACCATATCTTTAAATAAATTCATCTGTTCAACTTCTTGGAATCCGCCTTGTCCCATAGTTTTATTCGCAGCTTGAGGAGTGACTAACAAAAGTGGTGTATGATTCCAATAAGCTGTTTTAATTGGAGTAACTAATCCTGTAATACCTGGTCCATTCTGAGCAATAACCATAGACATTTTACCGGTAGCTCTTGTATATCCATCTGCAATTAAACCACCATTTGTTTCATGTGCTACATCCCAAAAAGTTATTCCTGCATCAGGAAAAATATCTGAAATCGGCATAAAAGCTGAACCGATTATTCCAAAAGCATGTTCAATACCGTGCATTTGTAAAACTTTTACAAAAGCTTCTTCTGTAGTCATTTTTGTCATAAAATTAAAGCCTCTCTTAAATGCAAAATTTAAATCCTATTAATAAAATTCGTTTGTTAATTTTTGCGATTAATATATAAGATTTTACAAATTTCAAACAAACAAATCGACACGATATGGCTACTGACATTATAATTCATGATAAAAAAGACAATGTAGGGGTAGTAGTGATCGAGAAAATAACACCTAAACAGGATTGTTCTTGCTGGGTAATGGAAGATGACAGCACAGTAAATATTCAATCATCAGATGAAATACCTTTGGGGCATAAAATAGCAATGATAGACCTAAATGAAGGTGACACAATTTTAAAATATGGTCACGATATTGGCAAAGTAGTTAAGTCTATCAAAAAAAGGTGAGCATGTGCATGTGCATAATGTAAAAACAAAGAAATGGTAATAAAATGGAAATTCCAAAAAGTTTTTTTAGGTTATAAAAGAGAAAATGGAAGAGCGGGTACTAGAAATCATGTAATCATTCTTCCAGTTGATGACATTTCAAATGCATGTGCAGAAGCAATTGCTAATAACATTAAAGGTACAATCGCACTTCCTCATTCTTATGGAAGACTTCAATTTGGTGCTGATTTAGAACTTCATTTTAGAACAATGATTGGAACTGGGAGTAATCCAAATGTTGCAGCAGTAATCGTTATTGGGATAGAACCTAAATGGACTAAAAAAATTGTTGATGGTATAGCGAAAACAGGAAAGCCAGTTGAAGGATTTCATATTGAACGTACTGGAGATATAGGTACTACAATGAAAGCTTCTAAAAAAGCTCAAGAATTTGTAATGTGGGCTTCAGAAAAACAAAGAGAAGAATGCCCTTTAAGTGATTTATGGATATCTGTTAAGTGTGGAGAGTCAGATACTACATCAGGATTAGCTTCAAACCCAACTGTAGGTAATTTAATGGATAAACTAGAGCCTTTGGGTGTTCATTTGTGTTTTGGAGAAACTTCAGAATTAACAGGAGCTGAAAAGGTTTGTGCAACAAGAGGTGCAACTAAAGAAGCTTCAGAAAAATTTATGAAAACTTGGAGTGATTACAATGACTTTATTTTAAAAGAAGCAACAAATGATCTTTCAGAAAGTCAACCAACTGCAGGGAATATTGCTGGTGGCTTAACCACAATAGAGGAAAAAGCTTTTGGAAATTTTCAGAAAATTGGAAATTGTAAATTTATTGATGTCTTAGAACCTGCCGAAGAACCTAAAAAAGGAAAAGGTTTATATTTTATGGATACTTCTTCAGCAGCTGCAGAATGTGTAACACTACAAGCGGCGGCAGGTTTTAACATCCATTTATTTCCAACTGGGCAAGGTAATATTGTTGGAAACCCAATTGAACCTGTTATTAAATTAACAGCAAATCCTTTAACTGTAAAAAGTATGGGTGAACATATTGATTGTGATGTTTCAAAAATTCTCTCTAGAGAAATAAATTTATCAGAAGCGGGAGATGAATTAATTAAAACGACTCTAAGAGTGGCAAATGGAAGATTAACTTGTGCTGAAGCTTTAGGTCATAAAGAATTTGTAATGACTAAACTTTACAGAAGTGCTTAATTAAGCTTTAGCTAAAAATTTTCTTCTAAGATTTGAGAGAAGTCGTCTTATAAGTGCTGCTCCTACTCCAAGTAAGACAGCAAACATAATTGTAAACAACCCATAAAAGAATGACATTTCTTTAGAAAAATCTACAATAAATTTTGAAAAAAAGTTTAAATCTGAACTAGTCGTTTTAATAATTCCATTTTTAATTTCATCAGTAAAAAAAGTATCATATGCAATAGCTATCCCAACTATTAATAGTAATATTGCCAATAAAGCTCTCAAACCTGAGCTATCAATGCTCTCTCCTAATTTTTGACCAATTTGAACACCGATAATTGATCCGATTATTAACATTAAAACTAGTAATAAATCTATAGAACCATAGTTGAATGAATGAAGGAAAGTTACAATTACACTTACAAAAATTGTTACAAATAACGATGTTCCTGGAACTAATTTAGTTGGCATTTTAATTACATAAATCATTGCAGGTACTAAAATAAAAGCCCCACCTATTCCCATTATCGCCGCGATATATCCAACAATTAAACCAATTATAATTGGAGTAAAAATACTTTCATATAACTTCGATTTTGGAAATCTCATTCTTAAAGGAAGACCATGAAACCAATAATGAACGTGTAATTTTTTTTTAACTAAAACATTTCTTTTTGCTTTATCAATTTCTCCAAGACTTTCTACTAACATCAAAGTTCCTATAATTGCTAATATATACATGTATGCTAAAGATATAACTGTATCTATTTTTCCTATACCTTTAAAATAAGTAAAAGTATAAATTCCTAATGCAGTTCCTATAGCACCACCAATAACAATCATAAAACCCATTTTATAATCTAAAGAATTTTTTAAATAATGAGTTGTAGATCCTGATACAGAGGTAGCTAAAATATTATTAGCCTCATTTGCTACTGCGTATGCTGGAGGTATTCCTAAAAAAATTAAAAAAGGTGTCATTAAAAATCCACCACCTACTCCAAATAAACCTGATAGAACTCCAACGATTGCGCTAAGTAAAAGTATTTCAATTGGATTAACAAAAACTTGAGCTATCGGTAAAAAAACTTCCATAAATATTTAATTCTAAGTTGATTAGTACTCATATATATATCTGTCAATAGACATATGAAAAAAATTATTATTTTACAATTACTAAGTATATTGCTTCTAAACAATGCTATAGGCGCAATAGCTAATTGTAATGGTGGGAAATGTGAATTTAGTTTCAGTAATCATTATAAATCTGCTCAGACAAATTGTTATCAAACTTTAAATTATGAAGAAGTTGAAACAAATTATTTATATTTTATAATTTTAAAAAATAATGAGCGTTGTGATGTATTTGAAACTATAGATAGTGAATAATAGCAATAATTATTTTTGAACTACTTAAATATATCATTAATTTCATTATCTAAATCAGTATTTTTGTTAGAAAATTTTTTTTCTTTTTCAATGTTAGATTCAGAAATTTCATTTAATAATTTTGAATTAATTGAATCTTCTACAACTTTTTCTTTAACATAATGGGTGCCAACAATATTAGATTTTGTTAAAGAGTGATTTAATTCTTTAATTTGCTTATATATATTATTTTTTTCACTTTCTAGTTCATCAAAATTACTTTTTATAATTTCATATTTTTTTTGAATATTAATTATTTCACTTGATAATCTAGTATTATCATCTTGGTAAAATTTAATTTGGTTAATCATTTTTTGATTTTGAAATTTATAGTTCAATGTATCAGACTGTTCTTTTTTAAGTTGATCAATATTATTTTGTAAATTTTTATTATGTTTAATAAAGCGTCCAATAGTATTTTTTAGTTCTGCATTATGAATTAATAATCTTTTATTACTACTAGATAAATCATCTATTTTTTTTTCTAATTCTCTGTATTCTAATTTTAATTTTTCATTATTAGTCTTATAATCGTCAATCAATAGTTTTTGATTTTCAAAAATATCAGATTGAATTTTATTACGATCAAATAATATTTTTTCATCTTGTAATTTTTTTATTTCTAATTCTTGAATGTTTATTGATTTAGAAATTTCATTAGTTTGTGCATTAATATTTTCATTGATATGTTCTGCATTTTTTTTAATATCTAAAAATTTTTTACCTAGTTCATTGTCATTTTCTGAAACATGTTCTTGCGATTTTTTTAGAGATAATTCAGCTTCTTCAATTAAATTTTCAGTTTCTTTGGGTAATTCTTTAGATCCAAACAAAGAATCTTTATCATCATTCATAAATTTGAAATTTTTATATTTTATTTAATCAGGCCTGGAGAAAAAAATTTAAATTTTTTTTCTTTTTTGTCAATATTTTTATTATGTTTTTCGTCACTAGATTTTTTATAACCATTACCTATATCTACGACATCGCTACTATTAACTTTAATTTTTTGTTCTTCTGAGTATGTTTTAGATGCATCTTCATTATAGGAATTAATTTTGGACTCTATATAGTTTGTCTTTTCCTCAATATCTTTATTTTTTGACTCTATATTTGCCGAAGTTGTTCTAATCTCTTTTCTAATTTTATTAACTTTATTATCTAATTCTAATTCTTCTAAATTTAATTGTTCTGTTTGTTTTAATCGATTCTCAAAAGCTGTAACTTTATCCGCTAATTCTTTTTGTTTATTTAGTTCTTCTTTTTTAGAATTTAAATCATCTTCTAAACTTGAAATTTTTTCCTCCTGCTCTTTTTTTCTCAAATTAATTTGAGATTCAGTTTTAACTAAATCACTTGTAAGTTCTAACAATCTATTTTCTAAATACTGTGTTTTGCTTTCATATATCCATTGTTCATTACAATGTTTACATTTAATTAATTTGCCTTCTAGCTCGGATCCTTCATCAATAAGATAAAATTTTTTTTTACAATTTTTGCAATGTAACATCATAATTTATAAATAAATTTTAACTTGTTAGAAGATATGTGTCAATAATTACAATTTAGGGAAGAATTTAGATAAATTTTCATAATTTTTTAAAAATTCTACTTATTACCTCATCTAAACTTTTCTGCTCTTTATCATTAAGATGTTCTAAATTCTTATCATTTATATTTGAATCCTTTTTTACAAAATTAGTTGAAATTACATTTCTTTTTTCATCAATAGATCTATTTAGTTCTTTAATTTTATTTGATATCTTTTCTTTTTCCATTTCGATATCACTTAAATTTAATTTTATTCTTTCGCTACTTTTTTGAGATGATAACAATTCACCAGACAATCTCACGTTTTCATCTTGATAAAATTTAATTTTTTTATTTTTTTCTTCTAATTCTATATTGTTAGATTTTTCTAAATATTTAAGTTTTTCCTCTAATTTTTTTGAATTAGCAATATGTTTTGAAATAGTATTTTTAAGCTCAGAGTTATTAATTTCAAAAGAACTATTTTTTTGATGCATTGAATCTAAATATAAATCCTTATTTTTTATTTCAGATTTTAAATCTTTTATTTCTATAGATAATCCACTGTTTTCATGGCGTATTATATCAATATTAGTTTGAAGTTCATTATTGTTTATTTCTAATTCATTATTTTCAGATATTAATTCTTTATT
>CACFSU010000014.1 GCA_902569055.1 uncultured Pelagibacteraceae bacterium
AATGCAAAATCAAATAATAAAATTCTTTTATTGGATTTGAAATTTTTAAATAATCTTTTAAATAAAATTTTATTTGGCTCAAAACAATAAAATCTTTCTATTTTTTTTATTTTCAAAAATCTAGAAATAAATTCACCTTGATGTGAGCCTACATCTATCATTACTTTAAATTCCAAATTTTTCGCGTAGTGAAATATTGAATTGTAATGGAAATTACTAAAATAGTTAAAAAACTTTTTTAAAAACATCGAGTATATGTACAGTATTATCTAAACTAAATTTAATAAATACCTTTTAATAACTACTGTTTAATGATTTTAAAATAACTTTGTTTTAATGAGCTAAAACCTCCTTCAATGTGAGAAACTTTTTCAAAACCCATATCTTTTAGAGATTTTGCTGAAAGAGCTGATCTTAAACCTCCTGCACAGAATAAAACCATTTCTTTATTTAAATCTAATTTTCCTTCTTTAAAATAGATACTTCCTGGGTCTAACCAAAATTCTAACATTCCTCTTGGAATATGGTTCGAGTTTTCAACTCTACCTTCTTTTTCTAGTTCTCTAATATCCCTAATATCAATTAAATTACATTTATTTTCTTTTACTAATTCATAAGCTTCGTCAGTACTTATGGTTTTTATTTCTTTTAAAGCCTCTTGAACTAAAGTTTGTGATGATTTTATTGTCATAATTTATATTTATTATATTTATATTATTTTTACTAATTATTTCTTACGTTAAATAATAATCATAAATTCTCTCAACTAAGTATTAGGGTTATTTTTTTCACTAATAATTTAAGAACTAGAAGAAAATTAAATACCAGTATGATGCCAAACCAAAAAAAATTGTTGCCAATATATTTCTACTAATAATACCGATACCCATCGCTATAATTGCGGCCAAAATTTTTGGATTATTTTCAAGCTGAAATGTTCCTGAATTATCTAAAAAAATAGCTGGAAATATAATTGCAGGAAAGATTGCTGAAGGCACATATGACAAGACTTCTCTTATTCTTTCATTAAACATTTCTTTTTTAAGAAGAGCTATCATTGTAAATCTTGTTAAAAAAGTAATTATTCCACAATAAATTATTAATGATAAGTTACTCATAATTTTTTTTTAACAAATTTTGTTAATATAAATGCTGCAAATAATCCAGCTATAGCTGCTAAAATAACATACGCTTTAAATGGAATTACTTGATAACCAAAAGTTGCAACTGATCCCGAAACTATAATTACAATTACATTTATTAATTTTCTAAAATCATTAACTAATAAAGCTAAAAATGTTAATGGTATCGCAAAAGTTAAACCAAGTTGTTCTGGAATTATTGATCCAAGATAAATTCCTATAATTGTAGTAATTTGCCATATTGTCCAACAATTTAGACCACCACCAATTAAATGAAAGTAATTATCTTTATCTCCTTTATTTTTTTTAAAATGATGGTTTGAAACTGCAAAAGCTTGATCAACAAGAAAATATGAAACAATTATTTTCCAAGTTAAGTTTAAGTCAGAAAGATGTTCAGATAAAACTGTTCCATATAATAAATGTCTTGAATTTACTGCACCCACGGAACTCAAAATAACTAGGGAAGAAGCTCCTGCTGAAAATAACTGAAGAAAAATTATTTGAGATGCGCCACCAAAAATAATGATAGACATAGCTATTGTAGTAAATGGTGTCAGACCTAAATCAATTGCTAATACTCCAAAAATGATTCCAAATGGAATAACCGGAATCATTAATGGACTTGTATCTTTTATACCCTTAAAGAAATTTTTTGATTTATTGTTCATTTGTATAAACTTTTATTAAAAGCAAACAATATGATCAATATGAATTGGTCTTTTGATACCAAATTTTTCATCTACTTCATGCTGATGAATGTGATGTGAGTGTACAAAAACTGGAATTAAAGTATTACTAGGGGCTTTGAGGGTATAGATAAAATTTGTACCCCTAAATTTTCTATCAACTACTTCAAGTTTTAAATTGCTTTTGTCATCATGTTCTAAATCTTCAGGCTGAATTAACAATTTTACATTTGATCCTTTTGGATAATTTTTTATAAAATTTCCATTTATTGTTCCTAAATCCTCACTCTCTAATGAGTTATCACCAGTTACTTTGGCAGGAATTAATATTCCTCTATTTAAAAAATTCACAACCTCAACTGAATTTGGAAAATGATAAACTTTATAAGGATCATCAAATTGCTTGAGCTCTTGATCTAAAATTATTCCACATTTTGAGCCTAAATAAAATGCTTCATAAGAATCATGTGTAACAATTATTGTGGAAATTTTTAATTTATTTAATATTTTTTTTAATCTTACTTGAATTTCCTCTTTAAAACTTTGATCAACATTAGATAAAGGCTCATCTAATAGCAAAAGGTCAGGCTGAGTTATTAAAGATCTTGCAAGAGAAGCTCTCTGGGATTCACCAGCACTAACCTCATGAGGATATTTACTCAATATTTGAGAAATATCCAATAAATCCACTATTTCTTTAAAACTAATTTTTTTATTTTTTTTTTCTTTATTTCTTTCAGAGCCAAATAATATGTTTTCTTCAACTGTATAATGTGGAAACAAACTATTTTCTTGAAAAGCAAGAGATATGTTTCTGTCTTCTGGTTCTTCATTTTTTTTTGAAGATGATAGAATTTTACCTTTTAATTCTATTGAACCATTATTTATTTTTTCTAATCCTGCAATTGTTCTTAATATAGTAGTTTTTCCAATGCCAGACGGACCTAAAAGGCATATTACATCTCCTTCATTTTTGATTGAAAAAGATACGTTTCTTACTTTAACCTTACCATCAACATTAAAATCAACATTTTTTACTTCAAAAAAATTTTTATTCATATTTTTCCCTTAAAATATACTTTGATGTAATCATAATAAAGAAACTTGCAATCAAAATTAAAAATAATGATGGTACAGCTGCAGCTTCTAATAAGTCCTCGGAAGCAGATATATAGGCTGTAGTAGCAAAAGTTTCAAAATTAAAAGGTCTTAAGATTAAAGTTATAGGTAATTCTCTTATAATTTCTAATGAAATCAAAATTATAATAAATAAAAGAGAATTTCTTAAAAATGGAATGTGAATATTCATAAATGTTTTTCTTTTAGAGTAACCAAGTAAGTAAGCGCTCTCATCCACTGAAATATTAATTTTTTCATATCCAGATTTTATTCCATTAAAAGCTAAAGAATAAAATCTTATAAAATAAACCAAAACCAATCCAAGAATTGAGCCTATGAATAATTTTTTTATAGATAAAAAACCTAAAGACTTGATTATATTTTCATCAAACCATGCTATAAAAGTGATAAAAGCTATTGCTAAAATCACTCCTGGAATTGCATATCCTGAAATTGATAATGTAGACAAATAATTTAGAGTTTTATTATTTAAAACTCTATTACCATAATTAGAAATTAAAGAAAATGTTATTAAAACTAAACTAGATAACGCTACTAGGTAAATAGTATTTAATAAAAGATTTATTACTTTTAAATCTTGTAAATTCTCAGGGAACAATATTGTCCAGTATAGCATTTGACATAATGGAAATAAGAAACTCATAAAAAATATAAAAAAACAAAATAAAAATGCTAAGAAGGATTTAAAACCAGAAAGTTTAAATTTTTCTTTTTGCTTCAATCCTTCTCTCGAATTAAAATGATATTTTGCTTTTCGTCTAGAAAAATTTTCTAATATAAATAATGAAAAAATAAACAATAGTAAGAAAAAAGATATTCGATTTGCAAAAGCTAAGTCATCAAATGTTATCCATGAATTATAAATACCAGTAGTTAAAGTATTTATTGAAAAAAAATCAACTGCTCCAAACTCAGCTAAAGTTTCCATTGCAACTAATGATAATCCAGCGACTATAGCTGGTCGAGCGCTAGGCAATATTATTTTATAAAACGATTTAAATTTGGAAAAACCAAGATTTCTACCTAAATCGATCAAATTCTGTGACTGGTATAAAAATGATGCTCTAGCAAGAATATAAACATAAGCATATAAAGAAAATGTAATAGATAATATTGCTCCAAACATACCATCAAATTTGGGAATACTTTTATTATAATTTGCATCACCAAATAAATTTTTTAAAATAGTAAATGCTGTTCCATAATTTTCAAAAAAAGCTGTTAAAGAATAAGCATAAATATAAGGTGGAACAGCAAATGATAATATCAGTGCCCATTTAAAAAAATCACTTCCTGGAAATTTATAAAATGAAACTAAGTATGCGGTTCCAGTACCTATTAAAAATGTTAATACTAATACAGATAATAGTAAAGCAACTGAATTAAAAATATACTCTATTAAAAAAGTATTTTTTAAAATTTCATAATAATTAGAAGTATTCTGGAAGAAACTTGTAAATACTGTAATAATTGGAATTAATACAATAAATGAAATTAAAAAAGAAGTAAGGTACCAACTATTAAATTTCATATTATAATCCGCCTTATAATCATGAAAAAAGTAAAGTGTCCACAGTTAATCCCCATCAACTGTGAACACTATTTAAGAAAATCAAAAATTAAATACTTTTAGGATATGCGGAACCTCCTTAGTTTTAATTTCTGAAATTTTCCTTTTATTTATTCTTTTATCGATTTTTTTACACTCCTGTAGA
The DNA here is from genome assembly GCA_902569055.1 of uncultured Pelagibacteraceae bacterium. GTDB lineage: Bacteria > Pseudomonadota > Alphaproteobacteria > Pelagibacterales > Pelagibacteraceae > Pelagibacter. The sequence continues at coordinate 4,687 of CACFSU010000014.1, forward strand.
CATGGGGAACATGCACTGGAAGATTTATTTAAATCAATGTCAGAAATAAATTTTTTTTTAGTTTTCACTTAATTACTTCCAACCAGCAGCTGTCATTACTTCTAACGCAGCAGCTTGATTTTTTCCATAAGAAGCTAACTTAGTATTCATATCTTGTTTGAAATCTAATCCTAAGTTGTTCACTACTAATGGACTTGGTGAAACACCATCAATCATTGGAAACTCAAAAGTATTGTTTGTAAAGTGCTCTTGAGATTGTGGAGTTAACAAAAACTCTACAAGTTTAACGGCATTAGCTTTATTAGGTGCTCCTTTAACTAAAGCTGCACAACTAACATTCATGTGCGTTCCTCTATCATTCTGATTAGGGAAGAAAGCTTTAACTTTTTTAGCAGCTTCTTGTTGTTCTGCACCTTTTTTACCAGATAACATTAGAGCTAAGTAATAAGTGTTAGCCACAGCAATATCAGCTTCTCCAGCAGCTACTGCCATAATTTGAGCTCTATCATTTCCTTTAGAGTCTCTAGCCATATTTGCAACGACGCCTTTTGCCCATTCAGCTGTAGCTTTTTTTCCATTATTTTCAATTAATGAAGCTACAAGAGATTTATTATATATGTTGCTAGATTTTCTTATTACTAATCTTCCTTTCCACTTAGGATCAGCTATACCTTCATAAGTCATTCCAGATAATTCAGCGCCAGTAACTCTTTCAGGTGAATAATAAATTATTCTAGCTCTTTTTGCTATTCCAACCCATTTGCTTGTTCTAAAGCTTTTTGGAACGGCGGCTTTTATTGCTGCAGATGTTAAGCCTCCTTGAAGATGACCTTTTTTATCCATAGCACCACATCTTCCAGCATCAGCAGTGATATAAAGATCTGCTGAAGAGTCGGCTCCTTCTTCAATTATTCTTTTTTCTAAAGCACCTGATTTTCCATTTATCAGATTAACTTTAATTCCAGTCATATTTGTGAATTTGGAATAAAGCTCAGAATCTGCTTTGTAATGTCTTGCATTAAAGATATTGACTTCATTAGCAACTGCAAAAGCAGAGGCTAATAGTGTAATTATCAATGCTAATATTGATATTCTTCTCATTATTATTTTCCTCTATGTGTATTTTTATTTGAGAATGATAACTATTCTCAATGATAATGATTATCAATCGCAAGTATGTCGCACCTTAAAGTTGTGTTGATATTTCTAGTTTTTTTGGAGTTTAAGCTTTCCAGTCACCTATTTTAGTAAATAAAAAATTCCTAAATGCTTGAACTCTTGCAGTGTTTTTTAAAGATTGTGGATAAACGAAATGAGCCTCAGTAATAGGGCCTTCTAACTTTGGTAATACTTTTATTACATTATTAGAATTGCTACCTAAGTATTCTGGTAATGCTGCTAAACCTACGCCAGACTCCACTGCTAATAATAAACCCATAACACTATTAACTTTCATAATTGTTTTTCTTTTTTTTCCTTCTGGCATTCCAAGTTTTAATGCCCAGTCAGGATTATAAACTGGTGAAGGAGCTCCTCTTCCAAAAGAAATAAATTTATGCTTATTTAAATCGTTAATCGTTTTGGGCATTCCTTGTTTTTCTAAATATTTATTCGAACCATATATATAATATTTTAAATCAATTAATTTTTTTTGTATATAATTGAGCTGTTTAGGTCTTCTCATAAAAATTCCTATATCAGCTTGTCTAGTACTTAAATCTAGCTCTTTATCTTCAAAAATAAGCTCTATTTCAACTTCTGGGTTTAATCGCATAAATTCTTCTATTCTTGGTGTTAACCAATGTGTTCCAAAACTTCTAACTGTTGTAATAGTTAATTTTCCTGAAGGTTTGCTTTTTTGATCTCCTAGAGATGTTTCTACATCTTTTAATTTACTAATCACTTCATGGGCAGTTTTAAATACATATTCGCCATTTTGAGTTAGTGTTAAACCTCTTGCATGTCTTTCAAATAATTGAACTTTTAAATCCTGTTCTAAAGATTGAATTTGTCTACTAATTGCAGATTGACTAAGATTTAAATTAATTGTTGCATTAGTAAAACTTCCTGCTTCTGCAACTGCATGAAATATTTTTAATTTATCCCAGTCCATTATTTGTTTAGATCAACTAAAACTCTTCCTGATATCTCACCTTTTAATATTTTTGGATAAGTTTGAATTAACTCTTCCAAGCTTACTGTCTGAACTGATTTTTCTAATAAACTAAAATCAATTAAGTTTGCTGCTTCAGTCCAAATAAATTCTCTTCTTTTAATACTACAATTAGCGGAATCTATTCCCCATAGTTTTATTCCTCTTAGCATAAATGGAATTACATTCGTATGAAGTTCATTTGTATTTACATTTCCACACACTGCTATGATTCCATTTGGATTAGTTTGAACTATTGTATTAGCTAAAATCTTTCCTCCAACAGTATCTACAACTCCATCCCATAAACCTTTATCTATAAGTCTAGGATCTTTTTCAAATTCAGCCCTATTTACAACAGTTTTAGCACCTAAAGACTTTAAATAGTCTGCTTTAGAATCTTTGCCAGTCACTGCAGTTACATCATAACCCATCTTATTTAATACAATCACTGCAATACTTCCAACACCTCCTGTTGCACCAGTTACTAAAACTTTATTAACTTTTTCACCTAATAAAATCTCTTCTCTTGCTTTAATTGCAAAAGCGCTCATTAAAGATGTGAAGCCAGCTGTTCCAAGTATCATAGCTTGTTTACTTGTTAAATTTTTTGGTTTTTTAACTAAGAAGTCTCCATTAACTTTTGCAATTTGAGAATAGCCTCCGTAAAAGATTTCACCTACTCTAAATCCTGTTAAAATTACCTCATCACCTTCATTAAACTTTGAATTTTGGCTTTCTAATACTGTTCCTGAAAAATCTATTCCTGGAATATGAGGAAATTCTTTAACTAACCTTCCTCCATTTTTTAATATCATTCCATCTTTAAAATTAAGATCAGAATAATCTACTTTAATTAAAACATCTCCATGCTTTAAAAAACTTTTATCTATAGTTTTTATCTCTCTTGTGAACTCTTCACCTTTTTGATCTAAAATTAATGCTTTAAATTGATCAGACACTTTTTATTTACTAATAAATCTCAAATATCTATTTTGAATTGCTAAATCTTCTTTAAATTGACCTAAAAAATAATTAGTTACGGTAGTAGCTTTTTCTTTTTTAATTCCTCGCATAGTCATACATTGATGTGTTGCATCAATTGTAACTGCTGCACCTTTTGCATTTAATGTATCCATTAATAATTTAGCAATTTGCATAGTTAATCTTTCTTGTGTTTGTAATCTTTTTGAAAAAACTTCTACCACTCTTGCTAGTTTGCTTAGACCTACCACTCTATCATTTGGAATATAAGCTATATGTGCTGTTCCAATAATTGGTGCCATGTGATGTTCGCAATGACTAAATACTGAAATATTTTTTTCTACTACCATATCGTCGTATCCTTCAATATCCCCGAAAGTTTTATCTAAGATTTTGTTAGCATCTTCTGAATAACCACTAAAATATTCTTTAAATGCTTTTATAACTCTTTTTGGAGTCTCAATTAAACCTTCTCTTGATGGAGTCTCCCCCATCCAAGCCAGAATCGTTCTTATTGCTTCTTCAGCTTCTTTATCTGAAACTCTTTTAATTTCTTGCTCAATATTTGTGTCTTTTACTAACTTCATCGGAGTGTTTTATACCTATAATTTGGTTATTTTAAAATATTTAAAATATGCATATATGTGCTACATAATCACATATTATGTTCAAAAAAAGAGAGAATGTGGTCGAAATAGAAGAGGGAAATCTTTTATCTCCAAAATTTGATAACGATGGCTTAATACCCGTGATCACTATGTGCGCAAAGACTAAAGATATTTTGATGCATGGGTATATGAATGTTGAAGCTTTAAAAAAAACGATTGAAACTAAAGAAGCTTACTATTTTAGTCGTTCAAGAAAAGCTATTTGGTATAAAGGTAAAACAAGTGGATTTACTCAGAAAGTAATTGAAATTAGAATAGATGATGATCAAGACTCTATTTGGTTGACTGTTGATATTGGTGATGGAGCAAGTTGTCATGTTGGATACCGATCTTGTTTTTATAGATCAGTTCCATTGGGACCAATTAATAATGGTCGTAAAGTTGAGATGGATTTTTTAGAAAAAGAAAAAAAATTTAATCCTGATAAAGTTTACAAAGGTCAACCGAATCCAACTAAAATTTAAATGAATGAAAAACAAAAAAATGTCCTAGGAGAAGATCTTGAAGAATGTTCAAATAATCCTTTAACTGGATGGTTTCGTGATGGTTGTTGTAATACTGATAAAAATGATCAAGGCGTTCACACTGTTTGTGCAAAAGTTACAACCGAGTTTTTAGAATGGTTAAAAGAATCTGGTAATGATTTAATTACCCCTCATCCTGAGTTTGGATTTCCAGGTTTGAAAGATGGAGATGGATGGTGTGTATGCGCAAGTTGGTACGCTAAAGCAGTTGAGGCTGGAAAAGGTTGCCCAATATTCTTAAAAAGAACTCATAAAAATACCCTTAATCATTTACCTATTGAAATTTTAAAAAAATTTGCAATAGACCTATCTTAATTTACATATTTCCATATTTTGGGCCTCCACCTCCTTCTGGAGTTACCCAATTAATATTTTGAGAAGGTTCTTTAATATCACAAGTTTTACAGTGAATACAATTTTGAGAATTAATTACAAATTTATTTACTTCATTTTCTTTTTGAACTTCATAAACTCCTGCAGGACAATATCTTTGGGCAGGTTCATCAAACTTTTCTAAAGTATAATTAATAGGCAAATTTGGATCTTTAAGTTTTAAATGAACAGGCTGGTTGTCAGTATGATTAGTTCCAGTAAGATATACTGAACTTGTTTTATCAAAAGTTATAACATTATCATATTTTGGATAATTGATTTTTGACATTTGATTTGCAGGTTTTAAAGTATCATGATCTGCATGTTTATGTTTAAGAGTAAAAGGAAGCTTTCCTCTAAATAGTATTTGATCAATACCTGTAAATATTATTCCTAAAATTAACCCCCAACTAAAACTTGGTTTTACATTCCGTGCATGATATAACTCTTTATGTAACCAACTAATATTAAATTTCTCCTCAAAAATTGATAAATCTTTATTTTCTTTTAAGTGCTCATTAATTGTTTCAGCAGCAATTATTCCGCTTTTCATCGCAGTATGAGAACCTTTTATTTTTGGCATATTTAAAGTACCAGCATCACAACCAACTAATAAAGCTCCTGGCATAAACATCCTTGGTAAACTTTGAAAACCTCCTTCAATTAATGCTCTTGCCCCATAAGAAACTCTTTTTCCACCTTTAATAATTTTTTCAATATCTGGATGGGTTTTAAATCTTTGAAATTCATCATATGGAGATAAATGTGGATTTTTATAATCTAAGCCAATTACATAGCCTAAAAAAATTTGTTTATTTTCCGCATGATAAATAAAACTTCCTCCGTATGTATTATTATCTAAAGGCCATCCAGCTGTATGCATTACTAAGCCTTCTTCATGGTTTTTTTCATCTATTTCCCAAATTTCCTTAAACCCGATTCCATACTGTTGCGGATCTTTACCTTTATCTAGCTGAAATTTTTTAATAAGTTGCTTTCCCAAATGACCTCTACAACCCTCTGCAAAAACAGTTACTTTTCCTAAAAGTTCAATACCTGGTTCAAAACTATCTTTTTTGTTTCCATCTTTATCTATTCCCATATCTTGTGTAACAACTCCTTTAACAGATCCATCTTCTGTATATAAAATTTCGTTTGCTGGAAATCCTGGAAAAATTTCTACACCTAAAGCCTCTGCTTGTTCCCCCAACCATCTACATAAATTTGCTAAACTTATAATATAATTTTTATGATTTTTTTGTACTGATGGAAGAAGCCAAGTTGGCCAACTTAAAGATTTAGTTTTTCCTAAAAATAAAAATTTTTCTTTGTTTACTTTTGTTTTTATCGGAGAATTTAATTCTTTCCAATTAGGTAACAATTCATCTAAAGCACGAGTTTCAAAAACATTGCCACTTAAAATATGAGCACCAATTTCAGAAGCTTTTTCAAGAATACAAACGTTTAAGTTGGAATCTAATTGTTTCAATTTTATTGCAGTTGATAAACCAGATGGGCCTCCACCTATAATTACAACATCATATTCCATTGATTCTCTAGACATCATGTAGTTTTTAACTGTAAGGATTATTTTTGTATAGTGTTTAATTTGTTCAACTCTTCCATAAACTGAGGTAGAGCTTCAAACAAATCAGCTTCAAGACCATAATCTGCAACACTAAAAATAGGAGCTTCGCCATCTTTATTAATAGCTACTATTACTTTACTTTCTTTCATTCCTGCCAAATGTTGGATTGCACCAGAAATTCCAATTGCAATATATAAATCTGGCACAACCACCTTTCCTGTTTGACCTACTTGATGATCATTACTTATATAACCAGCATCAACAGCTGCTCTAGAAGCTCCGATTGCTGCACCGAGTTTATCAGCAATCTCTGTAATTAATTTAAAATTATCGCCACTTTGCATTCCTCTTCCACCTGATACAACAATTCTTGCTGTTCCAAGTTCGGGTCTATCAGATTTTATTTCTTCTCTCTTTATAAATTTAGTATTTGAAAATTCTTCACTTGCATCTATTTTTTCAATAGATGCAGATCCTCCAGTACTTTCACAAGGATCAAAAGAAGTAGGTCTTATAGTTACACATTTTTTTTCATCTTTACTTTTAATTGTAGCGAATGCATTACCAGCATAAATAGGTCGTAAAAAAGTATCTGGTGAAATTACTTTGATAATGTCGCTCACTTGTGAAGTATCAAGATGAGCAGCAATTCTAGGCATTAAATTTTTACCAAATGTATTTGCTGAACAGATTATATGAGAATAATTTTTTGCAAGTTTAATTATTATAGGAGAGTAATTTTCTGCCGTAAAATTTTCATAATGTGCAGCTTCTACACTTAAAACTTTTTTAATTACTGGTAGTTCTGACAGTTGTTTTGCTGCATCAGTACTATTTTGACCAATGATTACAGCATGAACTTCTGCATCAATTTGAGATGCTGCAGTAGCAGCGTTTAAAGTAAAAGGTTTTAGCTCTTTATTATTATGTTCTGCTATAAGTAAAACTGCCATTAAATTACCTTTGCCTCATTTTTCAATTTTTGAACTAATTCAGCAACATTTGCTACTTTTATCCCTGCTTTTCTTTTTGGAGGCTCCTCTACTTTTAATTGTTCTAATCTTGGTGATATATCCACACCAAGTTCTGATACAACTATTTTTTCAATTGGTTTTTTCTTTGCTTTCATAATATTTGGTAAAGAAGCATATCTTGGTTCATTTAATCTAAGATCGCAAGTTACTATTGCTGGAACATTTATTTCGATTGTTTCGAGTCCTTCATCAATTTCTCTTGTAACTTCTAGCTTATTATCTTTAACATTAATCTTTGAAGCAAATGTTGCTTGTGGCCAGTTCAATAACGCACTTAACATTTGACCTGTTTGATTACAATCATCATCAATAGCTTGTTTACCCATGAAAACTAAATCTGGCTTTTCTTTATCTACTATTTTTTGTAAAATTTTTGAAACAGCTAAAGGCTCAAGTATTCCATCAGCTTGTACATGGATACCTTTGTCTGCACCTACTGCTAAAGCTTTTCTAACAGTTTCTTGAGCTTTTTCTTCCCCTACAGTTACTGCAACTACTTCCGTTGCTTTGCCTGCCTCTTTAATTTTTACAGCCTCTTCAATTGCATTATCGTCTGGAGGGTTTGTAGACATTTTTACATTATCTGTAACTACACCGGTGCCATCTTCTTTAACTCTGATTTGAACATTGTAATCAATTACTCTTTTTACAGCGACTAAAATTTTCATTAAGCTCTCAATAAATTATTCTCTGAATCATAAGGACTTTCATCTAATACAGTAGCGTCGTACATTTCACCCAGTATATCAACCTGTAATTTGTCACCCACATTTGAACAATCTGGTTTTACCATTGCAAGAGCTATTGATTTATCTAATCTAAATCCAAACTCACCACCAGTTGCTCTTCCAACAACTTTACCATCTTTAAAAATTGGGTTGTTTCCTAAAACATCAGCTTCTCTAGTATTATGAACCTCTAAAGTAACTAATTTATTATTAAAACCTTTCTCTCTCCATTTATTTAGTGCCTCTAAACCAATAAAGTTTCCTTTATTCGGATGAATAAATCTATCAAGACCTGACTCGTAAGGGGAGTATTCAATTGATAGTTCAGTACCCACTAGTTTGTAGGATTTTTCAACTCTTAAACTATTCATTGCTCTAATTCCAAAAGGTTTTATTCCTAAATCTTTACCTGCTTCCATTAATTTATCAAATATATGATTTTGATATTCAATTGGATGATGTAATTCCCACCCAAGTTCGCCAACAAAATTTACTCTCATAGCATTTACTGGAGCATATCCAACATTTACATTTTTAGCAGATAGCCATTTAAAGTTCTCATTAGAAAAATCATCTGTTGAAACTTTCTGCATTAATTGTCTCGCTTTTGGACCTGCTACAACTAAAACACCTTTGCTATTAGTTAAGTCTTCAAATATAACTGAACCATCGGTTGGCATCCATTTTTGGATCCAGTCATGGTCTAGTCTTAAGTTTGCACCTGCAGAAACAAGGTAATAACTATTTTCGGTTTCTTTCATTATGGTAAATTCTGAATGAACTCCCCCTTTTGTATTAAGAGCATGACATAAATTTATTCTTCCGATTTTTTTTGGAAGTTTGTTAGCAACTAAAAAATCTAAAAATTCTTCAGCTTTAAGTCCTCTTATTCTACATTTTGCAAATGCAGTCATATCTAAAAGACCAACATTTTCTTTCACATTTTGACATTCTTTTTTAATCGCATCAAACCATTTCGATCTTCTGAATGACCAATCATCTTTTTGTTCCATTCCATCTGTTGCAAAAAAATTAGGTCTTTCCCATCCAAATTTTTGACCAAATACTGCACCTAGATTTTTCATTCGTTCATAACAAGGTGCTGTTCTTAATGGTCTTGCTGCAGGTCTTTCTTCATCTGGGTAATGAACTATAAAAACATGACTATATGCTTCCTCATTTTTTGCTTTTAAATAAGATTTAGTTGCATAGTTTCCATAACGTCTTGGTTCAACTCCTAACATATCAATTGTAGGTTCTCCATCAATAATCCATTCTGCTAATTGCCAACCTGCTCCACCCGCTGCAGTTATACCAAAACTATGTCCCTCGTTGATCCAAAAGTTTTTAAGTCCCCAAGCAGGTCCAACGATTGGATTTCCATCAGGTGTGTAACAGATTGCTCCATTATAAACTTTTTTAACTCCTACTTCTCCAAAAGCAGGAACACGATGGATTGCTCCCTCTATATGAGGAGCAAGTCTATCTAAATCTTCTTGAAACAATTCGTATTCAGAATTTTTTGAAGGTCCTTCTACATAACAAGCTGGAGCACCATCTTCATATGGGCCTAAAATTAATCCACCTGCTTCTTCTCTCATATACCATCTGCTATCACTATCTCTTAAGACTCCCATTTCTGGTAATCCATCTTTTTTTCTTTTTTGAATTGCAGGGTGAGGTTCTGTTACTATGTATTGATGTTCAACAGGAATTACTGGAATATCTAATCCAACCATTTCACCAGTTTGTCTCGCAAAGTTTCCTGAACATGAAATAACATGTTCGCACTCAATTGATCCTTTATCTGTTTCTACAACCCATCCATCTTTTGTTTGTTTCATAGATAGAACTGTTGTGTTTCTATAAATTTCAGCTCCTCTGTTTCTTGCGCCTGTTGCTAAGGCTTGTGTTAAATCTGCTGGTTGAATATAACCGTCTTCTGGATGTTGTATTGCACCAACCAAATCATCTGTATGACATAATGGCCAAATATCTTTAACTTGTTGTGGTGTTAAAAATTTTACATCTACTCCAATAGTTCGAGCAACACCTGCGTATTGATGGTATTCATCCATTCTATCTTTTGTACTTGCTAATCGGATATTAGATACAACACTAAAACCAACATTTTTTCCTGTTTCTTCCTCTAATTTTTTATAAAGATTAACTGCATATTTATGAAGTTGGCCTACAGAATAACTCATATTAAATAATGGCAACAAGCCTGCGGCATGCCAAGTTGAACCAGAGGTTAGTTCTTTTCTTTCGATGAGAACTACATCTGACCAACCTTTTTTAGCTAAATGGTAAAGTGCACTGACTCCAACTACTCCTCCACCAACAACAACAACTTTTGCTTTAGATTTCATTAAGCGATTACTACTAAATTTTTATTCATAACGAAACAAAATTGTAAAATTTTAATCAAATTGAACTTCCCAAAGAGATAGGGTTTGATACCATCGTAGTAAGCCAGCAGTCCTTCAATGGGCCATCCAATAAATATTTTTCAACTTGCCAATTAAATTTATGATATATTTTCTCTTTATCTAAAATAATTACTTCAAATTGAGCCCATTTATCACTACTTCCAAGCATTGTAATAGTATGACTTAAATGGTTTATCATCATTTGATATGACTGACCTTTAATCATCCTTTTAAAATTATCTAATGGTCCAGTAACTTTTTTATTATTAGGATGAGCAAAATTCCAAGTTTGCTCTATTCCACTATCTTTATAATCCTGATCATTTTTTTGAAGTCCAAGCAATTGAATTTTAACAACCTCAGTAGGTTTTATGTCACTTGTTGGCTTAAGTAACTCTGCTTTAGATATTGAAATTGAACTGAGAAAAATAACTAAAATTTTAAATATTATTTGCAGTTTTTTTAACATCTTCTAAGAATTTATTTCTTTTTTTATCTCCCACAAATGGTACAGCAAAGTATCTTCGATATATAACATCCGTTATGCCGCATATATTAAACACCCCTCTTCTTAACCTTTTAGTAGGCATGTTAAGAAAAAAAGTTCTGACTGCAAATTGTGGTGAACCATAAGTACAAAATATTATTGCTTTTTTCTCTTTTAGATTTCCTAATGGATAACCATAGTTTCCAAAAAGCTTTTTAAATTTGAAAGCCCATGGGGGAGCCAAAACTTTATCAACCCATCCCTCAACGATTGCAGGCATTCTAAAATTCCAAATTGGTGCAATCATTACTATAATATCTGAATCTTCTATTCTTTTCCTATGATTTAAAACTTTTTCATCAGGTTCTTCTCCTGAAAATACAGGATCAAATTTTTCTTTATATAGATCTACTATATCTACAGTATGTCCAATTTTTTTAACTTCTTTTGTAAATGTGTCTCTTATGGCAGCATTAAAAGACTTTTCATTATAATGTCCGTAAACTAAAAAAATTTTTTTCATATTTTATACAATTTATTCCATCGTTTTGTATTTACTACTGTTAATTATAAATACAAATACAATAGGAAGAACTAAAGTTAATAGAGTTACAACTATCAATAAAATCCCTAACTCAGAATAGTCAGCTGTTGTTTGAATTTCACCTGAAACTTTATCTTTAACTTCTCTCGTTACTGTAAAAATTTGATTTAAATATTTTGTTCCTAACGCACTTGCTGATAAAGCTAGATTAGTAAATGAAGCAAAAACTGCAAAAAAAGTTGCTTTTAAGTGTGCTGGAGCATTTTTAGCTATCCAAGCAAGTAAAGGAATCATAGATACTTGTCCAAGTGGAGACTCTAGTGCAGTATTAATTAAAGCAATAAATTTTGCATCAACAATGCCTTCTGTTATAGAAGAAGTCCAGTTATGAAATCCATAATACATGCCGACACTAGGCAAAAATAAAATTGCACCTGCAATACTTAATACAACAATTATTTTAGCTATTGAATTACTGGCCATAAATGGTCTCAATAAAACAATGCCAGCTAAAGTTAAAATTGAAGCAAGTAATGATAGAACTGAAAAAAATTGTTCATTAAATTCTAGCACATCAATCTCAAACCAAGTAAGACCAGGTCCAGGACTTGGCATTGCTCGAAATATAAAGATAATTATAGCAGTCCCAACAATTGTTAATCTTAATTCCTCGGGTAATTCTTTGATTAATTTAAACATCAAAAATAAAATAATTATAACTGAACCTATAAAAACTATTTCTTGAGCAAATGGGACATTAAAAGAGCCGACTGATAATGTAAAAATAACGAAAACTAAACTTCCTCCTAAGATCCACCAATTTATTTTTGTTTTTTCGTCTCCTCTTTCATTTTTAAATTCTAAACCTTGAGATTTTAAATTCTGTATTTTTTTATACCTTAAATATTTGGCAAACATTACACCTAGAATAGAAACTAAAGGTATTACAAGAGCATAAATATAAATAGAACCATATAAATTAATTTTGTCAGTCTGATCTAAATTTTCAACATTTCTAAATAAAATTACATTGACTAGTGCAACTAAAACAGTACCGCCGATTATTGCAAACCTTCCAAGTGTTTGCATGGTTGTATGCATTATCTTTATTTGATCTCTGGAATAATCATTTCCCGATTCATCAACTAAAGGTATAGCCTCTACCGTCATGGCATCTGCCACAACATCCTGAACCACATAACCAACAGGAGCTAAAATTACACTTATTACAAACCATGTCTCAATTGAAAAAATTTGAGTCATGTCCTCAGTATGAATAATAAGTCCATACATTATCAACAAACTTAGAGCTATTAATGATGCTCCAAGGTAGACCATATAATTTTTTTTTTGCCAGATAAGATCAACTAAATGTCCCAATGGCATTTTCAATGCCCAAGGAATACCTGCCCAAAAACCTAATCCTGCAAGAAACGATGCTGACAAATTTAAATAATCTTTAACGAAAAATGTTCCAACAATTCCAGTCAATCCAGAAATACCAGCTGCCATATAAACCATTAATGGTGGTAAATAAGTCCATTTAAACTGACGACCTAAATCTAAAAAAGTATTATCTAAAAATTCAAATACTTTATTCATAAAAATATTTAGTTTTAAATTTAGAATTTTTATATTTTAAGATCAAGTCGAGGTTTCCAGAATGGTCTGAATAGCTCAATTTTTGGACATCTATTCATTACAACCTTAAGTCCGGCTTCTTCTGCAAGACGAGCAGCCTCATAATTAATTACACCAATCTGACCCCATAATACCTTAGCTCCAATTGAAATTGCTTCCTCTGCAACTTCATAAAGATCTTCAGGTTTTCTAAAAACTTCAACCATATCTACTGGTCGATCAATTGCTGCTAAATTAGGATATACTTTTAGATTTCTTATCTCTGTAATTTCTGGTCTTGGATTTACAGGTATCATGTCATAACCAGTTTCATGTAATACTCTTAAAACCCCATAACTAAATTTTGTTTTGTCAGGACTTGCTCCAACCATTGCTATAGTCTTAACAGATTGCAAAATATTTTTTAAATATTCATCACTATAAGGTTTTTTATGGTTCATATTTTTTATTATTTTTTAGAATTTTTTTTAGTAGCAATATCAGCTTTTAACTCATGAGGAGCAAGAGGGTCAAGGAAAGGATTTCGGTACAATTTATCATGACTTTCAACTCCAATTTCAATCTTACAATCTGTTTTTGCACGAGCAACACATAATACAACATAGCCATTATTTAACTGTCGATTATTCAAAGCTACTTGGGAACGTTGATCTACTTCACCTTCTATAAGTTTTGCTGCACAAGTTATACATCCTCCATACTCACATCCGTAAGGAAGATCAACTCCTTGGGCACGCAATTCCTGAAGTAATGGTTTTCGGTCAGATACTTCAAAAGTTTTATTTTCTCGATTTGTGATTGTAATAAGTTTTACAGCCATATATCACTAGTACAATCTCCACCTGGATATCTGCTTTCGTGACATCTACTTGGGCCATTCGGTTCTTTTCCAAAATCTATAATAAAATCTTTATTGATTTCCATACCACCGTTCTCATTATCGCAATCAATCATAACCATTGCTCCACCTTGTGTTCTTATTTCAGGATAAAACTGATTGTCCCAAGTTGAAAACAATGAAGTTGTAACATACATTCTCTTTCCATCTAAAGATAACTGATACATTTGTGGACCACCTGCAATTTTTACTCCATTTACGATTGGTGCTTTATTTAGAAGACCACCTAACCATACTTGTCCAGTTAATTTAGGATTATGAGGATCAGATATATTATATTGTCTCATATCACCGTGAAGCCAATTATTAAGATAAAGATATTTATCATCCATTGATACAAGAATTGCAGACATTACTCCTGGAACAGGAATTGGCCAATCAGGATGAGATTCATTTTCAACATCAATTACTTTTTCCCATTCCCATTTTCCTTCTTTTGATTTCCAAAAATGAATTACATTTGTACTAAGAGCGGCACCACAAAATCCATGGCTACTATTAGGATCATGCATAAATTTCACTTCAAGAGGAATTAAGCCATCTTCACCTAGATACATTGTCTCTACAGGTTTTTTTTTCTTAAAATCCCAAATATGTAGTCTACGACCATATTTTAGATGCCCAACTTCTTCTAGATCAAAGCCTGGCATAAAAGTATTAGGTGCAGCCCATTCTGAACTTATCATAACATTATGACGTGGTTGATACCAAAAATCATAGCTGAATGGAATATCCCCCATAGAATTCTCCCATCGACCAACTATTTCAAAATCTTTATTAAGATGTAAGTACCCACCCGGAGCTTCACCTTTTGCATTTCCAAGAAAAGAAATAATAATTTCAGATCCTAAACAATGAACTGTATGAGGGCCTGATAAATTAGTTTTAGATTTAATTTCTGATCCCTTTATTACTTTATGAATTCTAGGAGCAAATGGGTCCGTAGCTGTATCTATCACATGAATATTATTTGACCGAACTCCTGGTACAAGAAGATATTTTCGACTCATTCCCACATCACCGTGGCATGAAGAACATGCGTTCCATCCCATATGATGTAATTCATCTCCAATACCAGGCATTTCTAGACGGTGAATAACTTTTGAATAAGTTGAACTATTTGAATCAACATCGATTGTTGCTAGATAGTCAGGTTTTTGAATTCCAGTTCCTGTATAAATAGCTATTGTATACAAAAGTTTTTCGTTAGGTGCCTTAATTGCTTCAGATGGGCTGGCATAACCAGGACCACAACATGATTTATTATTGATCTTATTATTTGCCATTATTTATCTTTTTTTATTTGTTCTTCACAAAACTTTTTTGCCTCTTCTAAAGTCATTGGTTGATCTAATTTCTTGCTTCCTGCAATACAAGCATCTGTAGCTCTTTTAAAATTATGATCTCTAAAGTTCAAAACTATATAAATCCCTACTATTATAAAAATGAAAATTAAAATATTTTTAACTGTCATTTATTTTTCCATTTAGGTTTTCTTTTTTCTAAAAAAGCTGAAATACCCTCTCTTGCATCTATTGCCATCATATTTATTGTCATCATTTTACTTGTGTAAGCATAAGCTTTTCTCAAAGGCATTTCTAATTGTTTATAAAATGCTTGTTTACCAATTTTAATTGTAAGATTTGATTTAGATGCAATTTTTTTAGCTACTTTTAAAACTTCTCTATTTAATTTTATTCTTGAAAAACAATCATTAATTAAACCAATTTTTTTAGCATAATTTGCTTTAATTGGTTCTCCAGTTAACAGCATTTTCATCATTGGCTTTCTATTGATTTTTCTACTTACAGCGACCATCGGTGTACTACAGAACAAACCAATATTAACTCCAGGCGTAGCAAATAAAGCATCTGTTGTACTGTATGCCAAATCACAACTAGCAACTAATTGACAGCCTGCAGCAAATGCTGCACCATGAACTTTAGCTATAACTGGTTTTCTTCCTTCAACAATTTGAAGCATCAATTTAGAACAGAGATTAAATAATTTTTGATATTTATTTTTTAATTTTAAATTTTTAACCTCTTTAAGATTGTGTCCTGCACTAAATCCTTTACCCGCACCTTCAAGAATAATCACTCTAGTTGTTTTATCTTTATCAAGTTTTTTAAAAACTCTAATCAAATCTCTTAAATTTTTAAAAGATAATGAATTATATGTATCTTTTTCATCAATAGTTACTATTGATATTCCGTTGGATAAATTTTTAACTTTTATATTCATTAAAAATTTTATTTAAGTTTTCCTTCATCTCTCATTTTAGCTCTTATTTTAGTAGCTGAAATTTTTTGTATTTCTTCTGATAAAACGATCTCTTCAATCTTATAACCAACTCCTCTACCATAACAAATATTCGTAATATTAGGAACCAACATGATTTTAAAACGCCCTTTAAATTCAGGATTAAGTCTATCTTCAATATTTTTTTTTACAGTTTCAAAATCAAAAGGATTGTCATCTACTCCTTGAACATCTCTAATTTGAATACAGACTTGACCTGTTTTTTTAACTATTTCTTTAAACAAAATATAATGACCATCGTGAAATGGTTGCCATCTTCCTAACATTTGAGCTGTTGGTTTTTTATCATCCCACTCATAAGACATTACTTTATCTCCTTAAAAATTTTTGGTGCCCAATTTTTAGCATCTTTTGTAGTTACATGAAAATCGAACTTATCTGGTTTTACAAACATTTTATTTGTATCATCAAATCTTCCTTCTTTAATAGTATCCATCCAGACTACATAATTCGATGGAAATAATTTCCTTGCCTCAGGAGTTGGACATATAAAATCTGCAACAACATTATAACCCTCTTCTTTTAGTTTTAATGCTAAGCTAGCCATTCTTTTTGATTGTCTCTTTCTTCCTTCTTCAGAAAAATCCCAATCATTATATTTTTTTCGAATTTCATCGGCATTTAATCTTTTAGCGTCAATCATGGGTGCTAATTCATTTGCCAAAGTAGTTTTCCCTGATCCTGGTAATCCCATTATTAAAATAATTCTCATAAATTTATTTATCTATCAATATTTGAAAAAAACCAATTTACTATAACTCAGCTTTTATTTAAAACTTTCTCCAACTATTATATTACTTTAAAATTAAATTTTTTATATTCTTCTTTATAAAATTTTTGTAATTCTTTATATTTTAATTTACCAGAATTAACAGTTTGGATTATTTCCGACTCAAACATACAGTTCTGCCATCTCCAAATTTGTAAATATTCATTTTTTGATTTAATCTTTTTAATTTTATCTTTAAATAACTTATCTAATTTAATTTCATTTTCATACACAACTTCTCTTCCAAATTGTGTCTGAAAATTATTTGTTGTTAAAAAACATGAGTTATCATAATCACTTTTAAAAAAAACATAATGACCACCTTTTTTAATATGATCCAAAGTAATTTTAGGCCATTTCTTATGTGATAAATTTTTTATATCTTTTACTTTTAAAATTTTTCCTTTGATTTTAAATTTTTTAGTCTCATCATTTTTAGAATTTTCAATAAAGTGATTAATGTCGTGAAAATTATGTAATTTAAAATTTTTAAAAGTTATATATTCAATACCTGCTTTTCTTTTATATAAAGTTCTATCTATTGATTCAGATAATGATTTTTCTGAAGTTTTATCATTTACACTCATTACATGTAAATGAGCTCTATCAAGCCCTCCTATACATGCGCACATGCCATGTTCAAAAATAACAGATTTTTTTTTATATTCTTTATTTATATACTCTTTTGAAATTTTAATTAAAAATTGTAATTCATCTAAATTTTCTTCATTCACAAGACCAAATGATGGAATAAATTCTTTTGTTACAATAATTTGATAACCTGGTGTGAATGATCCATATCCAGAAACTATAAAAAAATTTTTTGAGTGTGCTATAAGTCTATTAAATGGTTTGGCTTTCGTTATTTTACTTTCTTTGCTACTTTCATTTAAAAAATCTTGAAAAGATAATTGATCAATAAAATTTTCACTCATATATTAGTTTATATCCTATATCAATTTTTAAGTATGTGTTTAACAGCTTTTTTAGAATTTTCTGATACAGCTCGTATTAATGTTAATCTATTAGGGTTAAAGTTAGATGATAAAGTTCCTGGTGCATAAATATTTTCATCTATCCTAAAGTTTTTATCAGCAAAAAAGCCACGATGATTATAATTTTTATTTATCTTTTTTAATGACTGTATAAACGGCACTTCTCCATCCATGCTATTTAAATCTACAGGTCCAGATACATTTATTAAAATATCAGATAAAATTTTGTTATTTTTTTCAGTAATCAAAAGAATATTTGTTTTATTTTTTTTAATTTTGATAACTTTGTCTTTAATAAAAGTCAAAATTTTTCTGTTTTGTAATCTCTCTTTTGAATAGATTGTTTCAGGATAGGTATATCTAGTTAAGTTTCTTATAAGTGGAAATATTTTGTCATTATATTTAATTTTTTCTTTAACAGACAATTTTTTATAACATTTAGAAATTATGTTTTTCTTTAAAATCAATGTCCACACATCATATTTATTATAACCACTTTTTTTTGCATAATAAAATTCTTTTGACAAAAGTTCTAATATTTTTTGAGATTTATTTAAATTTTGAATATTTTTAGATGTAAAAAATCTAAATTTATAAAAATTCAATTTTTTAGATTTTTCTGCTTTTTCAAGACTTAAAGAACTTTTTGCTACACTAATAATCTTAAATCTTTTATTTGATTTGGTAATTATATTTTCTAATTTTGGTATTGCTTCAAGTAAACCAGCTTTGTTTCCAATAAAAACTAACTTTATTAATTTTTTATTTTTTTCTAATTTTCTTAATTTATTGATCAGATTGTTAGTGCCTCCTTCTGAATAAAAGTCCCAAATATAATTATCATTATTAGTATTTTTTATTTCATAGATATGTTTTGGTGGCAAAATGCCATTACCAATAATAACTTTAGATGAAGAAATGCTTGTAATTTTTTTTTTCATATTTCTGAATGATAGATTCCCATTATTAATAATAGGTTTAAATTCCATGAATTTGTTTAAAGAACTGAAAATTAATTGATTTTTTTTTTTTATATCTGCAACATTAGCTTCATAAAATTTAATATTTATTGATTTTTTAACTGCTAATTTGAGGCTTTTAATAATTTTATCCTCTAAAAAAAATGAATATAAAAGTCTTGGAAAATAAATTTCACTAAATTTTTTAATTCTTTTTTGTTTAAAGTCTAAATTTTTACATAACCAATTATTTAAATCATAACTTTGATTAATCTTGATAAATCTTATTAATTTTTCAATATTTTGTTTTCTTTTTATCCATTTAATAAAATCTAAATTTGAAAGTCTTAATGGATTATTAAAAAAACCATGTTTAGAATTTAACTTACTGTATGCAACGCCTCCAGGTATATTATCAATA
>CACFSU010000015.1 GCA_902569055.1 uncultured Pelagibacteraceae bacterium
ATTTAACTTATCAGTGATGAGCATTTTTCCGGGGCTATGAGTGATACAAAAATCAGGTTTAGAATTTTCTAAAACTGATTGAGGTGTTACTCCACAAGCCCAAAAAACAGGAATTTCATCATTCTCTATAGCTCTTGGCGGATCTCCATATTCTGGTTTCATAATATCTTTTATTCCTATTTCATCTGGATTACCCAAATGTATAGGTGCACCATGTACAGCTGGAAATCTTGAACTAATCTGAATTGATCTAATTGTATTTTTTGCATTTAAGGGTCTCATAGACACGACAAGTTTTCCAGAAAATTGTCCTGCTGGTTCACAATCTATTGATGTTCTATACATCGGTACAATAGTATTATTTTCTATATGTTGAATAGGTATCCCAGCTTCAATTAATGGTAATTCAAAAGACATAGAACAACCTAGAACAAAGGTTGTTAAGTCTTCATTCCAATATTTTCTAATATCATAGGGTTCGTCAATTAGCTTTCCTTTTTCCCAAATTCTATATTGAGGAACATCTGTTCTAATATCTATATCACCTAAATCTTTTAGTAGAGGATCTCCTTTAGTTCCAAAACCAATTAATGGACAAGGTTTAGGATTTTTTTGGCAGAAAGAGGCAAAATCCATTGCGTATTTACTTGGAAGAATACAAAGATTCCCCTGAACATATTTATTTGCAGATCCTGCTGTTTGTTCAGTATATTTATTTTCTCTTATTACTTTTCGTGCTTCTATAGGATCTTGAATATCAAGCATAAATTAATATTTAGATTTTTTCGAACCATTAGTAAAAAAAATTTTTTTTATCATTATATTAATTTTTTCATTGAGATTAATGGTTTTAATTGTAGTCCATTTTCTATTAAATTTTCTTTGATTGATCTGGCGGTAGACAATGAGCTTTCATTATCCCCATGTATACATACTGAGTCTATTTCACAAGGTATCTGTTTTCCACTAAGACAATTAAGTGACTGATTTTTAACCATGCTTAAAACATGTTTCTTAGCTTCTTTTGGATCAGTAATAAGAGCGTGCGCTTTTTTTCTAGAAACTAAATTGCCATCATCCTCATAATTTCTATCGGCAAAAATTTCACGAGCTATACGCATGTTAAGTTTTTTTGCAGCTTCTTCCATTTTAGATCCTGTAGGTACTAAATAAATTAGGTCTTTGTTAATCTCGTAGATTGCTTTTGCTAGCGTATTTGCTAAATTTATATCTTCACAAGCCATATTGTTTAAAGCTCCGTGAGGTTTTATATGGGTAACATTTTCCCCATGATCTTGAGCAATTTTTTGGAGAATTTCATATTGATCAATAATTAATTTTCTTATTTCACTTGGCTCAAGGTTCATTCTTTGTCTTCCAAAATTTTCGGGATCATTAAATGATGGATGCGCTCCAATACTAACACCATTTTGTTTTGAGATTTGAACTACTTGATTCATAGATTCATTATTACCAGCATGATAGCCACACGCAACATTTGCTGAATTGACTATTTTAAGCAAATCTGGATCGTGCTTATTTGAATGGAGTTTTGATTTTTCCCCTAAATCGCAATTTATATTAATTTCCATAGTCTTTAATGTTGAGTATAACATGGCATGATAAAAAATATATCAAATCTTGGTGACGCAGCTTTATATTGTGATTTTGGTAATGAGGTAAATAAATCAATTAATTCACAAGTAATAAAATATTTTAACACTATTAAAGAAAAAAAATTTAAAGGGATAAATAATTTAACACCATCCTATAATAAATTGATCATTTCTTATGATCTTAAGCGAACCAATTTTAAAGAAGTTAAAGAATATATTGAAAATCTTAATATTGAAGATGTACCAAAAATAAATTCTAAAAAATTAGTAATACCAGTTTGCTTTCATAAAACTTTTTCAATGGATATTGAACGATTAGAAAAAATATTAAATTTAAATAGAGAAAAAATTTTAGAGAACTTTTTAAATAAAGAATATTTTTGCTATATGACCGGCTTTATTGCTGGCATGCCTTTTTTAGGTGACTTAGATAAAAATATGAGAGCACAACGTTTAGAAACTCCGAGAGTAAAAGTTCCAAAGGGTTCTGTTGCTTTAACTGAGCAATTTGCAAATATTTATACCTTTGAAAGTCCTGGTGGATGGAATATATTAGGTAATACTCCACTAAATGTATTTGATAGCACAAAAGAAGATAAACCTAATCTAATCAATCCTGGAGATATAATAGTTTTTAAAAAAATTACTTTAGATCAATACAAGAATTTTAATGAGTAATTATTTTGAAATAATTAGGTCAGGAATTAATACTACTTTTCAAGACAAAGGTAGGGATAATCTTTATCATATTGGCATTCCATTTAGTGGAGCTATGGATAATAGAAATTTTCTTATAGCTAATAAACTTGTTAATAACAACTTATACTCAGCAGTTATAGAGTTTGCTTATCAAGGTCCTCTCTTAAAATATACAGGAAATAAAATTAATTTAGCTATCACAGGTGATGTAATTTTTTCAATTAAAAAAAAGGATACAGAAATTGAAGGGAGCTGTTATGTGAGCTATCAAATTGAAAATGGTGACGAAATAAACATAATTTCTACAAATAAATCAGTATACGGGTATTTAGCAATTGGTGGACAATTTGATATCAAATTTCAATGGAATAGTTGTTCCATAAACACTAAAGCTAATATTGGGTCTAATGATGGAAAAAAATTAGAAGCAGGTCAGAAAATCAAACTTAAAAAAATTAATTTAAATCAAGATATTAAAAAAACTAATTATATAAATACTAAGATAGAAAACATAAGAGTAATTAAAGGAACTAATTTTGAATATTTTTCAGAAGTAGGAAAAAAGATATTTTATAATAGTGAATTTACTGTATCAAAGCTTTCAGACAGAATGGGAATGAGATTAGAGGGCCCTAAAATAGAAAATATAGTAAACACTAATATTAAATCTGAGGGATTGATTAAAGGTGTAATCCAAGTTCCTGCAGATGGAAAGCCGATTATAATGCTTTCAGATCATGGAACAATTGGAGGTTATCCAAAAATTGGAGTTGTTGCCAGTGTTGATTATGATCGATTAGTTCAAATATCGACTGGCTCTAAAATAAAATTTAAAGAGATTAAATTATCTGATGCAGAAACTTTGTTTAAGCTGTATGAAATGGAAACTCAAAATTTACTTTCACAAATTTAATGAATATTATTAGAAAATTACCAGGACCTTTGTTAGTTTTTTTGGGTGCATTTAGTTTAAGTTTTGGTGGACTCATTATTAAATCTTTTGAAGGCTCTTCTTTATGGCAAATTTTATTTTGGAGATCAGTTTTTTTTACAATTGTCGTAAGCATTTTTCTTTTTATAAGCTATAAAAAGACTGTTTTTAGTGCTCTTAAAAAATCAGGATTTCCAGGATTAATTGGTGGAGTAATTTTATCTTTAGGTTTTGTAAGTTATGTATTTGCTATGTATGAGACAACAGTTGCAAATACAAACTTTATAATTCAGACACAAACTTTATTTCTTGCAATATTTGGTTATTTTTTTTTAAAAGAGACTGTTTCTAAATTGACTATTTTCTGCATTTTTCTTGCTATTACAGGAATTTTTTTAATGTTAGGAAATTCAATCTCACCAGGTCAAATGACAGGAAATATTGTTGCTTTTATAATGCCAATCTCATTTGCAATTTTAATCTTGATTGTAAGGAAATTTCCTGATGTAGATATGATACCTCTCCAACTTGTTGCAGGAATAATTGCAATGATTTTTGGATTCTTAATGTCTCCTTCAATTTTTGTATCTTCAAAAGATATTTTTTAGGTTTTTTAGCAGGATTTTTTCAACTTGGTTTCGGCTTTATTTTTATAACAATGGGAGCAAGATCTACTCCTTCAGCTTTTGTAGGAATAATAATGTTAACAGAGGCTGTATTAGGACCACTTTGGGCCTGGTTATTTGTAAACGAAAATCTCCCAATTTCTGTTCTGATTGGAGGATCAATAGTTATAACAGCAGTTGTAATACAATTTTTAAATAAATTTATTAATAAAAAGCAGTCATAATAAACATTTAAGTTCATTTATATTTATGATATAGATTGGTTAACGGGAGAGACTACAGAATATCGTAGCGCCGAAGGAGCAACCACCCAGGAATCTCTCAGGCAAAAAGGACCGTAACATATTAACTCTGGAAAGAGATTAAATTCTCGCCGAAGGAGCAAAACTCTCAGGCAAATATACAGATGGGTATAAAGAGTTAATATGGACACAAAAAAAACATCGTTATACCAATTACATCAAGATAGTAATGCAAAGTTTGTAGAATTTGCTGGTTACCAGATGCCAATTCAATATGCTGAGGGTATTGTTGAAGAACACAAATTTACAAGAAATCACTCAGGTATTTTTGATGTTTCACATATGGGTCAATTATTTATTTATGGCGATAAAGACTTAACTAGTGATCTTGAAAAGATATTTCCATTAGATTTAAAAAATTTAAAATTAAATCATTCAAAATATAGCTTCTTGATGGATAAAGATGCTCGGATACACGATGATTTGATTATCACAAAAACAAATGAAGGCTTTTTAATAATTCTCAATGCAGCATGCAAAGATAATGACTTCAAAATTTTAAAGGAATTACTAAAGGAAAAATATAAAATGGTTTTGGATGAAAATAGATCTTTAATTGCAATTCAGGGTCCTAAATCATCACAAATTCTAAACGAAGTTGTTGATGGAGTAAGAGATCTAAATTTTATGTCAGGAAACTGGTTTTCATTTGAAAGTCAGAAAGTTTATATTACGCGATCTGGGTACACAGGTGAAGACGGTTTCGAGATATCTATCCCAAATGATTTTGCAGATAAATTTACTAGAGAATTAATCAACAAAGGATCCAAGTTAATAGGTTTAGGAGCAAGAGATACTTTGAGATTGGAAGCTGGTTTATGTTTATATGGTCATGATCTTGATAAAGACAAAACTCCAGTGGAAGCAAATTTAAAGTGGGCAATCTCAAAAGAAAGAATATCCAGGGGAGATTTTATAGGCTCTGACATAATCATTAAACAATTAAATAATGGTGTCAGTAAAATTAGAGTTGGAATTAAACCTGAGGGAAGAATAATTGCTAGAGAAAAAACAAAAATATTTAATCAATCAGATGTTCATATTGGAGAAATTACTAGTGGTACATTTGGACCAAGTGTAAATGGACCTGTAGCAATGGGTTATGTAGAAAATGAATTTTCAAAAAAAAATACTAAAGTATTTTTAGAAGTAAGGGGCAAAAAACATCCAGCTAGTATTTGTAGTTTGCCGTTTTATAAAAAAAGTTACGTGAAAGGAGTAAATTAATGAGTGAAGTAAAATATTCAAAAGAGCACGAGTGGATTAAGTTAGATGGAGATGTAGCAACAATTGGTATCACAAAACATGCAACGGAGATGTTAGGTGATATAGTTTTTGCAGAACTTCCAGAAAAAGGTTCTAATGTAGAAAAAGATGGAACAGCAGGAGTTGTTGAGTCGACTAAAGCTGCTAGTGATGTATACACTCCTGTGAGTGGTGAAGTAGTTGATACAAATCAAGCCATAGTAGATGATCCATCAAAAATTAATCAAGATCCAGAAAACTCAGCATGGTTTTTTAAACTTAAAATAAAAGATCAATCAGAAATGGACACTTTAATGAATAAAGAAGATTATGATAAATTTGCTAAGGAGACATCAGCATAATGTTGCCAAATTCAGAAAAAGATTTTTTAATAAGACATATTGGGCCTTCTAAAGAAGACCAATCAAAAATGTTAAAAGAATTAAATTATCAATCACTAGATGATTTAATTGATAATACTGTTCCAGAAAAAATAAAGTTTAAAGGCGAACTAAATATTGGCGAGTCGAATTCAGAGTATGAAGCGTTAAGAAAATTAAGAGCTATTTCAAAAAAAAATCAAGTTTACTCAAATTTTATTGGTATGGGTTATTATGGAACGTATACACCGTATGTAATTTTAAGAAATATACTAGAGAATCCAGGTTGGTATACTTCATACACACCTTATCAGCCAGAAGTAGCACAAGGAAGACTTGAAATGTTATTGAACTTTCAACAAATGATAGTTGATTTTACAGGAATGGATATTGCTAATGCTTCTTTATTAGATGAGGGTACAGCGGCAGCAGAGGCTATGGGTCTTTGTCACAGATTAAATAAAAAAGACAGTAGTTTAGTTTTTGTATCTGAAGATTGTCATCCTCAAACAATAGATATAATTCAAACAAGAGCTGAACCAATGGGTTTAAAAGTTTTGGTTGGTAAAGAAGATGAAGTTTTAGACCAGTTAAAAGAAGATTTAGTTTGTGGAATTTTACAATATCCTGGAACATTAGGAGATATTAAAGACCCAAGTGAAGCAATTAGTAAAATTCATAAAAAGAACGGAAAGGCTGTGTTAGCTTGTGATCTATTAGCTTTAGCAAAATTAAAAACACCCAGAGAACTTGGCGCCGATATAGCAGTTGGAAGCTCTCAACGATTTGGTATTCCGATGGGATATGGAGGTCCGCACGCAGCCTTTTTTGCAACGAAAGATGAGTATAAAAGATCAATGCCAGGAAGAATTGTTGGTGTATCAGTTGATAGACATGGTAATAAGGCATATAGATTATCTTTACAAACTAGAGAGCAGCACATCAGAAGAGATAAAGCGACAAGTAATATTTGTACTGCCCAAGCTTTATTAGCAATTGTGTCAGCAGCATATGCTATTTATCATGGTCCAGATGGAATTAAAAATATTTCTGAAAGAGTTTCTCAATTAGCAAAAAGTTTTGCTGATAAAATAAAACAGTCTGGATATGAACTTTATTCTAATTATTTTTTTGATACTGTTACAATTATTACCAAAGAAAAGACTGATCAAATTTATAAAAATGCTTTAAATCAAAAAGTTAATATACGAAAAGTAAATTCTGAAATGCTTGCCGTTTCTTTTGATGAGAGAAAAAATGTATATAGAGTAAATCAACTATTAAAAATTTTTAATGCAGCAGAATCAATCAAAAAAGAAGATCCTTCAGTAAGTTTACCCAATCTACCCGAAAATTTATTAAGAACTTCAAAATATTTAGAACATCCAGTTTTCAAATTATATCACTCAGAAACTGAAATGCTTAGATATTTAAAAAGATTAGAGGATAAAGATATAGCTTTGAATAGAACGATGATAGCACTTGGCTCATGTACAATGAAGTTAAATGCTGCTGCTGAAATGATTCCGATTTCTTGGAAAGAATTCGCCGAGCCTCATCCATTTGTTCCAATTGAACAAATGGAAGGTTTTAGAGATTTATTTACTGATCTAAAAAATTGGTTGCGATCTATCACTGGTTTTTCAGGTGTTTCTCTACAACCTAATGCAGGTGCTCAAGGTGAATATGCAGGATTAATGGTTATCCGAAAGTATCATTTAGATAAAGGTGAGGCTAATCGTAATATTTGTTTAATTCCAAGTTCAGCACATGGGACTAATCCAGCTAGCGCACAAATGGTTGGAATGAAAGTGGTTGTCGTTAATTGTGATAAAGAGGGAAATGTTGATTTTGATGATTTAAAGAAAAAAGCAGAGCAACACTCTGAAAACCTTGGGGCATTAATGGTAACTTATCCATCCACCCATGGAGTATTTGAAGAGAAAATAACTGATATTTGTGAGTTAGTTCATAAACATGGTGGCCAGGTCTACATGGATGGAGCAAATTTAAACGCCCTAGTAGGAGTTGCAAAGCCTGGAAATTTTGGTCCAGATGTTTGCCATATTAATTTGCATAAAACATTTTGTATTCCTCATGGCGGGGGAGGACCTGGAATGGGACCCATTGCCTGTAAAAGACATTTGCAAGTTTATCTGCCTAATCATCCAGTAATAAAAGATTGTGGACCAACTACTGGGATTGGAGCAGTGTCAGCTGCTCCTTGGGGCAGTTCAAGTATTCTATCTATCTCTTGGATGTATATTAAAATGATGGGATCTGCAGGATTAAAGCTTGCTTCTCAAGTTGCAATATTAAACGCCAATTATATCGCTCATAGACTAAAAGATCACTTTCCTATTTTATATAAAGGGTCAAACGGTAATGTTGCACACGAATGTATTATTGATATTAGAAATATTAAATCAGAAACAGGAGTAACGGAGGAAGATATCGCAAAAAGATTAATAGATTTTGGATTTCATGCACCAACAATGTCATGGCCTGTGGCTGGTACTATGATGATAGAGCCAACTGAAAGTGAAGGCTTGTCAGAACTTGATAGATTTTGTGATACGTTAATTAAGATTAAACAAGAAATTGAAAAAATTAAATCAGGTGAATTTGACAAAATAGACAATCCAATAAAAAATGCTCCACACACCGATAGTGAACTTGCCTCTGATAATTGGACACATAATTATTCAAGAGAGGAAGCTGCTTATCCGGCAAAATTCCTACGAACTAATAAATTTTGGCCTCCTGTTGCAAGAGTAGACAATGTATATGGAGATAAAAATATTTTTTGTACTTGTCCAAGCATGGATGAGTTTAAAGAAGATGCCGCATAATCATTAATGAAAATTGCTGTCGTTGGTTCAGGCATTTCAGGATTAAGTGCTGCATATTATTTATCTAAAAAACACAATGTAGATCTTTTTGAGAGAGAGGATCATTTTGGAGGACATTCTCATACAATTGATTTATTTTTTGATGAAAAAAAAGTTTCAGTAGATATTGGATTTATAGTTTTTAATTTTCAAACATATCCAAATTTAATTAATTTTTTTAAGGAAAATGATATTCAAATTGAAAAAAGCAACATGTCTTTTTCAGTTTCAGTAGATAATACAAAATTTGAGTATTGCGGAAAAGGTTTGAATGGAATTTTTTCTAACAAATCAAATTTATTCAATATCGAATTCCTAAAAATGTTTTTTGATATAATTAGATTTTATAAAAAAAGTGATCAAGAAATCATTTCGAATGAAAAAATTACTCTAGGAGAATACTTAGAAAAAAACAAATTATCAAAAACATTCATTGATTATCATATTATACCAATGGTATCTGCAATTTGGTCTATGCCACCTTATGAAGTAAGTAAAATGCCAATTAGTTTTTTTCTAAAATTTTTTCAAAATCATGGTTTGTTTAAATTAAAAAATAGACCTCAGTGGTACACGGTATCTAATAGAAGCAGAACTTATGTTAATAAAATCATTTCTCAAATAAGTGGAGAGCACTATAAAAATTATAAAGTTATTAAAATTAAAAGAAAATCATCAGGTCTTGATTTGTACTATGGTGGTGAAAGTGAATTCTTTGATTATGACAAAGTAATATTAGCCACACATGCAGATGAGGCTTTAAAATTAATTGAAAATCCCACTGAGGATGAAAAAAATATTCTTTCAAATTTTAGTTATAAGGAAAATATAGCTTATATTCACACGGATCAACGAGCTATGCCAAAAAATAAAAAAGCTTGGTCTTCTTGGAACTCTTCAATAGACGACAAAAATTTAGAGAAAAATTCAATTACATATTGGTTAAATTTATTACAAAACTTAAAGTGTAATGAAAATATTTTTTTAACACTAAACCCTTATTTTAAAATTAATGAACAAAAAATATTAAAAAAAATTAAATTTACACATCCTTATTATGATCAAAATGCTTTAGATGCTCAATCTGAGCTTGTTAAAATACAAAATAAAAAAAATTTACTTTTTTGTGGAAGTTATTTTGGTTACGGATTTCATGAAGATGGAATAAAATCATCTATTGAAATGCTAAAAAATCTTGATGACTAATTCTTGTATATATAATGGAAGTGTAATTCATAAAAGATTTAAGCCAAAAGAGCATTTTTTTAAATATAAAGTATTCTCTCTATTTATTGATCTATCAGAACTTAATGAACTTAATGGTAAGTTAAAATTTTTCTCATTAAATAAATTTAATTTAATAAGTTTTTATGAAAAAGACCATGGTGAACGTGATGGTTCATCTCTTCTTAATTGGGTAAAAATTAATTTAAACAACAACAACATAAGCACAGAAAATATAAAGATAAAACTTTTATGTTATCCAAGAATATTAGGCTATGTTTTTAATCCACTGAGTATTTTTTTTATATATGATAAAAATGAAAATTTAGTTTCTATTTTATATGAGGTTAAAAATACGTTTGGTGAACAACATACTTATTTATTTAAGGTTAAAGGTGAAAATAAGTTAATACAAAATAGTTGCTCAAAAAAATTTCATGTTTCGCCATTTATTGAAATGGGTTGTAATTATTTTTTTAGAATATTAAATCCAGGAGAAAATTTATCAGTTAAAATAGATCAGTATGATCAAGAAGGAAAAATTCTTTTTGCATCTCAAGATGGTAAAAGATCTGATTTGACAAGTAAAAATTTGATGAATTCTTACCTAAAACACCCTTTAATGACATTTAAAATAATTTCAGCGATACATTTTGAAGCGTTTAAATTGTGGATCAAAGGAATTAGATTTGTCAAAAAAAAATTTAAAATTAAAAATAATATAACAGTAGAAAATTAATGTTTTTAAATAAGACTGCAGATAAATTAGTTTTCAAATTTTTGAAAAAAATTGATTATGGTTATATGGAAATAACCACATTTGATGGAAAACTTTTGAAATTTGGAAATCCTAAGGAAATACTAAAAGCAGATATAGTTATTAAAGATCCAAGTTTTAATTATAATTTAATAAGAGGGGGTAGTATTGCATTTGCCGAAAGTTATATGAGAGGTGAATTTAAAACTAATAATTTATCAAATTTAATAGAGATTACTGCAAGAAATATAGAGATTATTTATAAGTTTTCAGGTTTACTTGATTTTCCAATTTTAAATTATGTAAAAAATCAAATAATTAAAAACACCAAAAGTAGAAGTAAAAAAAATATTGCTAAACATTATGATTTAGGAAATGATTTTTTTTCCCATTGGTTAGATGACACACTTACTTATTCAAGTGCTATTTTTGATGATAAATCAAAAAATCTTGCTGATGCACAAATTAATAAATATCAAAAATTAATTGATTTAATCAAACCTAATAGTGGAGACAAAGTTCTAGAAATTGGATGTGGATGGGGTGGATTTGCAGAATATCTAGGAAAAAAATATGATGTCAAACTTGATTGTATTACTATTTCAAAAAAACAATATGAATATGCAAAAAAAAGAATTTACAAATGTGGTTTAAATGAAAAAGTTAATATTGAAATAAAAGATTATCGCGATCTACAAGGAAAATATAATTCTATAGCCTCTATAGAAATGATTGAAGCTGTAGGACAAAATTATTTAGAAAAATATTTTAAAACTATTAAAGATAATTTGTCTATTGATGGTAAAGCTGCAATTCAAGCCATTACAATAGATGATAGTTTATTTGACAGATATAAAAATAAACAAGATTTTATTCAAAAATATATTTTTCCTGGAGGTTTTCTACCTAATAAGAATAGCATCAATAGATATGTTTCTGATAATGGACTAACTATAAACTCCTATGTTTCTTACGCAGACCATTACGCAAATACATTATCAATGTGGAGAAATGAATTTATTAAAAAATGGAAATTAATTAAAAATCAAGGATTTGATCTGACTTTTAAAAGAATGTGGGAGTTTTATCTTTCATACTGTGAAGCTGGATTCAAGTCAAAAAATATAGATTTAATTCAATTCTCAATGCAAAACAAATAATAATTATAAGATTTATTTATGCGACATATAAAAACGATTAAATCAATTATATTGATAATTTCTATTTTCTTAATTACAAGTTGCACAAATAATAGTGCTATGAAACCAGAAGATTTTATAAATAAAAAACCAAGATTAATTATAGAAGAATATTTATCAGGAAATATAAAAGCTTGGGGTGTTTTGCAAAATAGATCAGGAAAAGTTACTAGACAATTTTCTGCAGATTTAAATGGTACATGGGACGGGAAAGAATTAATTCTTAAAGAAAAATTTAATTGGGATGATGGTGAAATTCAAGATAGAGAATGGAAAATTAATAAAATAGATGAGCATAATTACGAAGGTACTGCTGGAGATGTAGTGGGTAAAGCCATAGGATATTCATATGGACCTGCTTTTAAATTTGAGTATGTTCTTTTAGTTCCTGTTAAAGGTAGAGAGTTGAAAATTACTTTTGATGACTGGATATTTAAACAAGATGAAAGAGTTGCAATAAATAGAGCTACTATGACTAAGTTTGGATTTAAAGTAGCTGAGTTAACAGTAGTATTTGTAAAAGATTAATTTTTTGAGTTAATGATAATCATTCTCAAAAAAAGTTTGCGATTGATTATCATTAGCTAAAAATTTTGTTGCAATTTGACTCATAAAAAATATTACTTAATTATGGATATTCAAAACTATAGTTGTAAAAAATGTGGATTAACTATCACCTCTGTATGCTCTAAGTGTGATAAAGTTGTAGATGTGAAAGTTCTTGATAACGGATGTATTGTACAGCAAACAAAATGTGGTGACTGTGCAAATGTTCCTGTTATTAAAGACGTTTGTTCTCAACAAAAAGCTTAAAAATATATATTTCATTAAAAAATTAATTTTTTTTATTAATTTTTTTTTTGATATTTTGTAAGTTTTCCAATTAAGGCAAAATAGATTTTATTTGGTAAAAAGCTTAAAATCTTAAGAATTATTGTAAGTGATTTTGGAAAATGAATTTCAAAAACATCTTTATTTATTAAACCATCATATATTTGATCTGCTGCATACTCTGGTGTTTTTAAAAAAGGCATTTTAAAATCATTTTTATCTGTCATTGGTGTTTTAATAAATCCTGGAGATACTAAACAAATACGAACATTGGATCTTTTGAAATCAAAATACAAACTTTCAGCTAAATTATTTAATGCTGATTTAGAAGGGCCATAACCCGTAGAATTTGGTAGTCCTCTATACCCTGCTATTGAAGAAACGATTGAAATTATACCACTTTTTTTATCCTTAAAATATTGTTCAACAGCTTTGATGCTATTTACTGTTCCAAAAAAATTTACTTTAAATACTTCTTTCATTTGTTCTAAATCTATATCTTTTTCTTTTTTGGGATTCCAAGTACCTGTTGAAAAAAAACAAATATCTACATTCTTATACTTATTTTTTATTTCATTAAATGTATCTAAGCATTTATTTTTATCTGTTACGTCTAATGGGAAAGCTGTGATGTTTTCGTATTTATTTGAAAGTTCATTTAACAATTCTAGTCTTCTTGCTGATACAGCAACATTCCATCCATTAGTTGAAAATTTTATTGCTAAGGCTTTACCAATTCCTGTGCTTCCTCCGGTAATCCAAATAGTTTTTTTATTCATTTTTTGATATGTATATTATTAACATGTTTAAAAATAAAATTTTAACTTTTATCTTGTTTCTTTTTGTCACTTTTTCAGCTTCATTAATTGGAAGTGTGGCTACAATAAATTTCAAGGAACCTTGGTATTCTTTATTAAATAAACCTACTTTTAACCCGCCAGATTGGATTTTTGGCCCAGTTTGGACAACTTTGTATCTTATGATGACAATTTCAATATGGCTTTTCTGGCATACAAAAAATAGAGATATGAACACTGTTTATATTTATTTTATTCATTTAATCTTTAATACAACTTGGAGTATAGTTTTTTTTGTTTTTCATAATATAGAGTTAGCTTTAATTGTTTTAATTTTATTAGTTGCTTTAATTATTAATCTTATTTTCAGATTTAGACGCGTCAAGATAATCAGTGCTTATCTAATGATTCCATATTTACTTTGGTGTAGCTATGCACTAATCCTAAATACAAGCTTGATAATATTAAATTAATTATGGATGATGTTGTAGTAATTGGTGGTGGAATAATTGGAGCAGCTACAGCTTATTTTTTATCTAAAGAAGGCAGAAAAGTAAAAGTAATTGAAAGAGACCCCACTTACAAAACTGCTTCATTTCCTTTGTCTTTAGGAGGATTTAGAAGACAATTTTTTCAAAAAGAAAACATATTATTAGGAAAATTCGCTAGAGAATTTATTTATCAAATTCCAGATTTATTAAAAACTGAAAAAAATCCAAATCCTACTGCTAGTATGGTTACTAATGGATATCTATTAATGTTTGGTCTAGAGCACGCAGAAGAGCAATATAGAGCATTAGAAAATCACAAAGAATGTGAAGCTGGAACGAAAAATATTAAGGGTTCAGAATTATCAAAAATATTTCCGTATATTAATGACGAAGGTATTGAAACAGCAACATATACTGACAATCAAAGTGAGGGATGGATTGATCCATTTATGTTCCATGGAGCTTTAAAAAGTAAGGCTATAGAGCTTGGAGCTGAGTTTATAAAAGGTGAAGTTAAAAGTATTTCTGAAATTAAAGCAAAAACAATTGTTTCTGCAGCAGGTTGTTGGACAAATGAATTACTTGAAGATATTCCTGTTGTTCCTCAAAAGCATACAGTTTTTAGAGTTAAATGCCCAACTTATATAAAAGAAATGCCTTTAACTGGTGACCTAACGACAGGGGTTTATTGGAGGCCAGAAGGGGGTGAATATTTAGCAGGCTCCCCTCATTCAGTTTTTGATGCAGAAGATTTAGAACCAGTATGGAATGACTTTGAAGAATTAGTTTGGCCAGCGTTAGCAAAAAGAATACCTGTTTTTGAAAAATTAAAGCTAACAGGTGGATGGGCAGGTTACTATGATTGTAATAAATTAGATAATAATGCTGTTGTAGGCAAACATCCAAAATATGAAAACTTATATATTGCTACTGGTTTTACTGGTAGGGGCTTGATGCAGGCGCCAGGAATTGGAAGAGCATTAGCAGAACTAATTACAACTGGAGCTTATCGATCAATAGACATTTCTAACATGGCTGTAGAGAGAGTTTTAGGAAAAAAAGCAAGACCCGAGCCTTACGTTTTATAATTTTTTTATTATAATTTGATAATCAATACTAACAATTTTAACTTTAAAAAAGTTTTTTTTTAAAAATAACTTTATCCCTCCCATTGGACCTTCATTAATTGATGAATAAAAATCCCATAAAAAATCATCAAATATTATATAACCATCTTTATTTAAAACATTAAACGAATTTATTGCATCATCAAACACATCTTTAGCTGAATGTGATCCATCGATGTATATCAAATCATACTTTTTATCATTTATATTTTTAAAAAAGTTTTGAGAAGTAGATTTAAATATTCTAATTTTATCAGAATATTTTTTTGTATTATGAACAAAATTTTCATAGATAGAATTATCATATTTATTTTGATAATCCTTATCTGCTTTTTCATCATTAGATCCCTCAAATGTATCAACACAAGTTAACTTTATATTTTGAAAATATTTTAAAAAAAATACGCTAGAATTTCCTTCATAGCTTCCAATTTCCAGTGCTTCGATTTTATTGTGATAAATATTATTTTTTTTGAAAAAAAAATCTAGACAATTTATATTATGAGTAAACCAATCGTTATTTATTTTTAAATTTTTATTTGCAAATTCATTATATTCTTTTTGTTTTAAAAAATTATTTTTTATTTTTTTATTATAACGTTTTTTATGTAAAAAAATTTTTATTAAAAGATAAAAACTTAAAAAAAAATTTTGAGTAGATGATTTTTTAATTAGTTTATAATCGTTTCTCATTTTGATTAAATAAAGATATTAATAGTATTAATATTGTAGCTTAAATTTCTTTTAATAATATTTGATATGTTATTTAGGCACATCTTGTAATTCTATAATTTATTAATTAAGTACCACAAAACGTTTGATATTTTTCATTTAATATTGATGGAATTTGATAAATTGAAATATTTTCTTGTTTTGTATAAGGTTTATTCAAAATTTCAACTAGTTGATTTAAGAGTTTAAAATTATTTAGATTTGCCTCTTCAAGGGCCTCTTCTACTTTTTGGTTTCTTGGAATAACAATTGGATTAACAGATCTCATTAGCTTTATATTTTTTTCTCTTGAATTATTGTTATTTGTTGATCTTTCATTCCATCGTTTTTTCCAATCTTGAAAATATTTATCTTCATAAATTTTTTCATTTTGAGTTTCTTCACCCATTAAATGGCAAAAGGTATTTGTATAGTCCACTTTTTTTTGATGCATCCAGGTAAGCAAATCTTGAATTAAAAATTCATCTTTTTTATCGACTCCAAATAAACCCAACTTATTTTTCATCATGTTAAGCCATTTTTCCTGGTATTTTTTTTCAAAAGAATTAATTTTATTTGTTGCTAACTCAATAGCTTTATTTTGATTTTTATCTATTAGAGGTAGTAGACATTCAGCAAATCTTGTTAAGTTCCACTTAGTTATAGATGGTTGGTTAGAAAAAGCATATCTGCCAAATTTATCAATTGAACTAAACACTGTTTTAGGGTCATAATAATCCATAAATGCACAAGGACCATAGTCGATAGTTTCTCCAGAGATAGCCATATTGTCAGTATTCATTACTCCGTGAATAAATCCTACTCTCATCCAATCTATTACAAGCTGACATTGTTTTTCCATGACAAGGTTTAATAAATCTAATGCTTTTGTTTTAGATGATTCTATTTCTGGATAGTGTCTATCAACTGTATAATCAACTAATGT
Source organism: uncultured Pelagibacteraceae bacterium (assembly GCA_902569055.1). Classification (GTDB taxonomy): domain Bacteria; phylum Pseudomonadota; class Alphaproteobacteria; order Pelagibacterales; family Pelagibacteraceae; genus Pelagibacter. Next base: position 16,774 of record CACFSU010000015.1, read on the forward strand.
TTTTAGATCGTCAATATTTTGAGTTGCAGCAATATATTGAAAAGTTCCCACTCGAATATGACTTGTGGCCACCCTTGTTAAAATAGCTCCCTGCAATAAACTTTCTCTTACTACTTTTTCTCCAGTTTTAACCACAGCAAGACTTCTTGTTGTTGGAATATTTAATGCATGGATTGCTTCACTTATAATATATTCTCTAAGCATTGGGCCTAATACTGCACGACCATCCCCACCTCTTGAAAATGATGTTTTTCCAGACCCTTTAAATTGTATATCGAAACGTTTGTTTTTATTGACTAAATGTTCTCCTAAAAGAACTGCTCTACCATCTCCAAGCATAGTAAAATGACCAAATTGATGTCCAGCATAAGCTTGTGCTATGGATTTAGTACCTTCTGGCAATGAATTTCCTGAAAATATTTCAGATAATTTTTTTTTATCTATTTTTGAAAAATCTAAATTTAAGTTATTAGCTAGTTCTTTATTTAAAATAACCAATTCTGGATTATCAACTGGAGTAGGTTTTATTTCTTCTTTAAAATTATTAGATAATTTTGAATAAGAATTATCAAAATGCCAACCTATGGTCATTTTAATCAGTTAACTTCTGCTTGATTTTCTTTCGGTTTAACTTCAGTTTTAAACTGGTTAGAAATTTTTTGAACTTCTACAGAAGAAACTTTATATTCAGCACACATTGTTTCTTCATCTTTACCATGACCAGTAACCATATTAACCATATGTTCTGGGAAATGAAATGTTGTAAATACAATTCCTTCTTTAACTTTATCTGTAACTTCTACTTTTAATGCAACTTCACCTCTACCAGAATATAATCTTCCAATATCACCTGTATTAAGATCTCTATTAGCTGCATCTTTTGGATGTATTAAAAGAACGTCTTCATCAACTATATTAATATTCTTTGTTCTTCTTGTCATAGTTGAAGCATTGTAATGCTGGAGAACTCTACTCGTTGTTAAAATTAAAGGATAATCTTTTTTATTAGTTTCAATTTCAGTAGATTCCTTCCAGTCAAAATTTTTAAGTCTTCCTTTTCCTAATTTAAATGTTTCGGTATGAAGAATTTGAGTATCTGTTCCATCTTCTTTTACAGGCCATTGTAAACCTAATTTACCTAGTCTTTCTCTAGTTACTCCTTTAAAGAAAGGAACAACATCTGCAATTTCTTTAAGCATTAGATCAGCATCATATGTAGGTTGATCAAAGCCAAGTTTTTGCATCATATCTGTTACTATAACTCCATCTGGCTTTGTGCCTGGTAAAGGTGGAACAGCTCTATTTACTCTTTGAATTCTTCTTTCTGTATTTGTAAATGTTCCATCTTTTTCTAAGAATGTTGTTCCTGGCAATACAACAGTTGCTAATTTAGCTGTTTCGCTCATAAATATTTCTTGAACCACTAAAAGTTCTAAAGAATTCATTGCTTCAACAACATGTG
>CACFSU010000016.1 GCA_902569055.1 uncultured Pelagibacteraceae bacterium
AGGGATCTAGGATACCCATCAAATATTAATTTGTTTTTTTTTCGAGAGTCAAATACAAAATCTTTTATAAGATTATTAACTATCTCATCACTTATAAATTTTCCATTATCCATATCTTTAATTATCTTTTTTCCAATTTCAGAATCTTTTTTGATTTCATCTCTTAGCATGTCACCTGTTGATATTTGATAGCCATTAAATTTATCTACTAAATATTTAGCCTGAGTGCCTTTTCCAGCGCCAGGAGGACCAAATAAAATAATATTCACTTATTTACCAAATTTAGTTTTTTTAATAAGCTGTTCATATTGTGCACTCATAAGTCTTGTTTGAATTTGAGTAACAGTATCTATAGCTACAACAACTACAATTAAAATTGACGTACCACCTAAATAAAATGGAATAGGATAATTTGCTATAAGAAATTCTGGCATTAAACAAACTGTAGTTAAATACATTGCTCCAATAGTAGTAAGTTTTGTTAAAATATTCTCAATATATAATGCAGTACTTTCACCAGGTCTTATTCCAGGAATAAATCCTCCATATTTTCTTAAATTTTCTGCTGTTTCAGTTGGATTAAATGTAATGGAGGTATAAAAAAAGGTAAAAAATATAATTCCACTGGCATATAAAAGCATATACAAAGGTTGACCCTGAGTAAAATAAGAACTTAAATTTAAAAAAGTTTCATTATCTGAAAAATTAAAATTTGAAAAAGTTACTGGCAATAAAAGTAATGCTGATGCAAAAATTGCTGGAATTACTCCAGCTTGATTTATTTTAAGAGGTAAATAGGATGACTCACCGCCATACATTTTATTTCCCATTTGTCTTTTAGGATAATTAATTAAAATTTTTCTCAAAGCTCTTTCCATAAAAACAATAAATAAAATTGTTAAAATCAATAAAATGAATAATGCTAAAATCATTATAGTTGATACAGCTCCTGTTCTACCTAGTTCGAATGTAGTTACTAATGCTCTAGGTATTTCGGCTACAATACCTGAAAAAATAATTAAAGAAATTCCATTACCAATACCTCTTTGTGTAATTTGTTCACCTAACCACATTAAGAATATTGTCCCTGCTACTATAGTAGTCACAGTTGAGATTTTAAAAAATCCACCAGGATTAATAACTAAATTTGCTGATGACTCTAATCCAACAGATAAGCCATAACCTTGAATAGTTGCTAACAAAACAGTTCCGTACCTTGTAATTTGAGTAATTTTAGCTCTTCCAGTTTCGCCTTGTGATTTTAAGTTTTTAAAATAATCAGTAACACCTGTTAATAACTGAACTATAATAGATGAAGAAATATAAGGCATTATCCCTAAAGCAAAAATAGCCATTCTACTAACAGCACCTCCAGCAAAAACGTTGAACATTCCAAGTAATCCTTTTTGATTACCTTCCATTAAAATTTTTAGTTGTTCTGGATCGATACCTGGTAATGGTACAAAAGTACCAAATCTATATACTGCTAAAATACCAATAGTAAATAATATTCTATTTCTTAGATCATTTGCTGAAGTAGAAGCGCTCATTAACTAAAAATAATTTATTTTTTTAATTGAATTGATCCACCAAGTTTTTCTAATTTTTCAACTGCAGATTTAGAAGCCAAGTTTGCTTCTATATTAACTTTATCTTTGATATTACCGGTGCCTAAAATTTTTAACTTTGTTGAATTTTTGTTGATCAATTTTAATTTTTTTAAAAGTTCTGCATTTATTATATCATTAGAATTTAGAGTTTTTTTGTTTATATAAAGTTGAATTTTTTCAAGATTCAAAATTGCTATTTTTTCATTTAATATTGGATTAAATCCTCTCTTTGGTAATCTTCTATAAAGTGGCATTTGACCACCTTCAAAACTTTTTATTGCTACACCAGATCTAGATTTCTGACCTTTAACACCTCTACCAGAAGTTTTTCCTTTTCCAGAACCAATACCCCTGCCAACTCTAATTTTAGATTTATTAATTTTTTCTCTATTATTTAATTTAGTCATTATCCTCTTTTTTCTATAATTTCCGATATTTTTTTATTTCTAATTGTTGATATTTGCTTTGGTGAATTTTGTCTCATTAAGGCTTTCATAGTTGCTCTTATAACATTATGAGCATTTGAAGTTCCCATTGATTTTGCTACTATATCCTTAACACCCAATACTTCACAAACTGCTCTAACAGGTCCACCTGCTATAATGCCAGTGCCTTTAGATGCAGCTCTCAAAACAATTTTTCCTGAACCATCTTTTGCTTTAACATCATGATGAATTGTTCTTCCCTCTCTTAAAGGTATATGAATTAACTTTCTTCTAGCCATCTCATTTGCCTTTTTAATTGCATCAGGAACTTGTTTGGCTTTTGCATGTGCAATACCAATTCTTCCTGCTTGGTTTCCCACAACTACTAATGCTGAAAAACCAAATCTTCTTCCACCTTTTACAACTTTAGTAATTCTATTAATATGAACTAATTTTTCTATTATAGGATCAGCTTTTTTATCTTTAATATTTTGCATATTTAAAATTTCATTCCATTTTTACGTAAAGTTTCAGCAAATATTTTAACACGGCCATGATATTTGTATATTCCTCGGTCAAAAAATACTTTTGTGATTTTTTTTTCTTGAGCTTTTTTAGCTAATTTTTCTGCAACTATTTTTGATAATTCAATTTTATTAACTTTTGCAACAGATTTAATATCTTTTTCTACTGATGAAGCAGACAATAAAGTTATATTTTTTGTATCATCAATTATTTGTGCTGAAATATTTTTTGCCGATCTTGATATACTTAATCTAAATCTATCATTCGAAGCAACTCTCTTAAGTTTGTTACTTACTCTAAATCTTTTTCTGTCACTAGTGGTTAATTTCATTATTTTTTCTTTCCTTCTTTTTTTAAAACATATTGACCTTTTTCTCTGATACCTTTTCCTTTATAAGGTTCAATTTTTCTTAAAGTTTTTAATTTTGAAACAACTACACCTACTAACTGTTTATCTGATCCAGTAATTTTTAAAGTGGTTTGCTTTTCTACAGATACCTTAATTCCTTCTGGAATATCAAAATTAATATCATGGCTATAACCTAATTGTAAATTTAATTGATTTCCTTTTAAAGCTGCTCTGTAACCTACTCCTACTAACTCTAAAGTTTTTTCATATCCTTTACTTGAGCCTATTACTGCATTATTAATAAGACTCCTATTCATTCCCCATAGCCTTTTTGTATTTTGATCAATTTTTTTTGGTTTTATAGATATTTCTTTTCCTTCTTTAATATCAAGATTAAATATTTCTAAATCAATATCTAAAGATTTTTTTCCTAACGGACCTTCAATATTTAAAATGTTGCCTGCTAAGACAACTTTAACTTTTTCCGGTATAGCAATGTTTATTTTTCCTATTTTAGACATAATTAAAATACCTTACAAATTATTTCCCCACCTACTTTTTGTTTTCTAGCATCAATATCAGTCATAACACCTTTTGGTGTTGAAACAATTGCTATACCTAATCCGTTGTTTATTTTTGGTAAACTGTCAGCCCTAGAAAAAATACGTCTACCAGGTTTTGATACTCTTTCAAAATTACTTATTACGGGGTTACCAGAATGATATTTTAACTCTAATGATATGATAGGTTTTTTTTCATTTTCAAATATCTTAAAATCTTTTATAAAACCTTCTTTTTTTAAAATGTCAGCTATTTTAGATTTAAAATTTGATGACGGTAATTCTACTTTTTTATGATTTCTTGCCTGAGCATTTTTTATTCTGGCAATCATATCTCCTATAGGGTCACTTAAACTCATAATTTCCTTTCTACCAACTAGATTTTACCAAACCCGGTATTTTTCCTTGTAAACCGAGTTGTCTTAATGCAATTCGTGATATTTTTAATTTTCTATAAACACCATGTGGTCTTCCAGTAATTTGGCATCTATTCATAACTCTATTCTTAGCTGAATTTCGTGGTAATTTTGAAAGCTTTTGTTGCGCTTTAAATCTTTCTTCTAAAGGAATCTTTTTATCCATAACTATTTTTTTTAATTTTTGTCTCTTATTATAATATTGATTAGATAATTTAATTCTTTTATTATTTTTATTTATTGAACTCAATTTAGCCATTACTAATTATCTCCTTTTTTTATAAATGGAAAATTCAATTTTTTTAATAAAGCAAAACTATGTTCTTTATTTTTCGAAGAAATCACAATTACAATATCCAAGCCTCTAACTTTATCTGCTCGGTCAAAATTTACCTCTGGAAAAATAATATGTTCCTTAATACCAAAAGTATAATTACCAAATTTATCAAATCCATTTGGTGATAATCCTCTAAAATCTTTAACTCTTGGTAGGGCGATATTTACCAACCTATCTAAAAACTCATACATTTTATTTTTTCTTAGTGTTACTTTTAGCCCAGCTTTTGATCCCTTTCTTGTTTTAAAATTAGCAACTGATTTTTTAAATTTTGTTACAACAGGTTTTTGACCACTTAATTTTGCCATATCTTCTTCACAGGATTTTAAGATTTTTGAGTCATTTCCATCAAGACCTAAGCCCATATTCAATACAATTTTTTCAATTTTAGGACCCATATAAAGATTTTTCAAACCAAACTGATTTTTTAATTCAGGTTGAATTTCTTTCAAATAGAGTTCTTTTAATCTAGGTTGCATTATTTTTTAGCCTCCTTTTTAGTTTTTTTTGCTTTTTCATCTATCAATTTTAAATTTGATATATGAATAAAGCTTTCTTTTGAAAAAATCCCACCTTTTTTTTCTTTAGTTGTTTTAATATGTTTTTTAACCATATTAATTTCTTTTATTTTTGCTCTATAGTTTGGTCTATCTATTTCTATAACTTCACCTTCTTTATTTTTATCTTTTCCTACTAAAACTTTAACTTTGTAACCTTTCTTAATCATTATAGCACCTCAGGAGCCAACGAAATTATTTTCATTTGACCTCTATTTCTCAATTCTCTAGTTACTGGACCAAAAATTCTTGTTCCTACAGGTTCACCTTTATCGTCAACCAATACTGCTGCATTATTGTCAAACTTTACTTTTGATCCATCCTCACGATGAATACCTTTTTTTTACTCTTACGACTACAGCTTTATGAACTGATCCTTTTTTTACTTTACCTTTTGGTATTGCTTCTTTTACTGCAATTACAATAGTATCACCAATACTTGCATATCTTCGCTTAGATCCACCCAATACCTTAATGCATTCAATTTTTTTTGCACCTGTATTATCTGCAACTTGTAATTCTGTTTGAACCTGTATCATTATTTATTATTCTCCATAACTTGAAATTTTTTATTTTTTGAAATAGGTTTACTCTCAATAATTGAAACTTTGTCTCCAGTCTTAAATTTATTATTTTCATCATGAGCATTATATTTTTTCCTAACTCTTATTACCTTTTTTAATACTGGATGCGAAAATTTTCTTTCTACCATTACTGTAATTGTTTTATTTGGTTTATCACTTACTACAATTCCTGTTAAAATTTTTTTAGGCATTTATTTTTCCTTTTAATACAGTTTTTAGTCTTGCAATATTTTTTTTTGTTTCACTAATTTTAGCTGGATTTGTAATTTGAGAATTAATCTTCTGAAATCTAAAATTAAATAAATCCTTCTTAAATTTATCGATATTTTTTAATATTTCGTCTTTAGATAATTTTTTAATTTCTTGCTTTTTCATTACATAAATCTTTTTATTGTTTTTGTTTTTATTGGTAATTTAGCAGATGCTTTATAAAGAGCTTCTTTAGCTAACTGTTCTGAAACACCATCAACTTCAAAAAGTATTCTTCCTGGTTTAACACGACATGCATAATACTCGGGCGATCCTTTACCTTTACCCATTCGGACTTCAATAGGTTTTTTTGAAACCGGAATATTTGGAAATATTCTAGTCCAAACTCTACCTTGTCTTTTCATATGTCTTGTTAAAGCTACCCTTGCTGCTTCTATTTGTTTCCCAGTAACTCTTTCAGGTGACATAGCTTTTAAAGCATAAGCTCCATAGTTTATAAAATTAGCCCTAGATGCATTTCCATGAATTCGGCCTTTATGTGCTTTTCTCCATTTAGTTCTTACTGGTTGCAACATTACTCTTTACCCTCTTTTAGTACTACTTTATTTGTTTCTTGACTGAATTCTCTAGCAAAAACTTCTCCTTTGTATATCCAAACTTTAATGCCAATAATTCCATAAGTAGTTAATGCTTCAGCTTCTGCGTAATCTATGTCTGCTCTTAGTGTATGTGAGGGAATACTTCCATCTCTTAACCACTCTGTTCTAGCTATTTCATTACCACCAAGTCTTCCGCTACAGGAAACCTTAATACCTTTTGCTCCAAGTCTTAAACAAGATTGCATGGCTCTTTTCATTGCTCTTCTATAAGAAATTCTTTTAACTAGTTGTTGAGCTATATTTTCTGCAACTAAATATGCATTTGTTTCTGGTTTTTTAACTTCTTTGATATTTAATGTAACCTCATTTTTTGTAAATTTAGATAAATTATTTTTAATTTTATCTATATCGCTACCCTTTTTACCAATTACAAACCCCGGTCTAGAAGTATAAATTGTTACATAACATTTATTTGATGTTCTCTCTATCATTACTTTTGAAACTCCAGAATTAATTACATTCTTCTTAATATATTCTCTAATTTTAAAATCTTCGATAAGATAATTACCAAAATCTTTTTTCTTTGCATACCATACTGAGTCCCAACCTCTATTAACTCCTAATCTAAAACCTACTGGATTAACTTTTTGTCCCATGACTCTCCATTTTTTTAGCTTCTGACAAAATTATAGTTACACTAGAATAAGGTTTTAAAATTGGTGCGGCTCTACCTTTTGCTCTTGGTCTAAATCTTTTCATTATTATTTTTTTTCCACAGTACGCTTCTTTAACTATTAAATTATCAATATCATATTGAAAATTATTTTCAGCATTAGCTACTGCAGAGTTTATTGTTTTTCTAATATCTTTAGTTATTCTCTTTTCAGAAAATTGTAAATCTCTAATAGCTAATTCAACTTTTTTTCCAACTATACCTTTAAGTATAGGATTAAGTTTTCTAACACTAGATCTTATATTATTATTTACAGATCTAACTGTTTTTATATTATTTTTATCAATTTTCTTTTTTTTACTCATAATTATTTTTTAACTTCCTCAGCTGGTTTAGCTTTTTTATCAGCTGGTGTATGTCCAAAAAATATTCTAGTTGGAGCAAATTCACCTAACTTGTGACCTACCATATCTTCAGAAATTGTTATTGGAATAAATTTTTTACCATTATATATTAAAAAACTTACACCAACAAAATCTGGGATTATAGTTGATTTTCTTGACCAAGTTTTAATAGGAATTTTCTTTGGATCAGACTTATATTTATCTACTTTTTTCATTAAACTTTCTTCAACAAATGGTCCTTTCCAAACTGCTCTAGCCATTAATTAGTCCTTTCTTTTCTTTCTTCTTCTAACTATATATTTGTCTGTTCTCTTATTATCTCTCGTTTTCAATCCTTTTGCTGACTGACCAGTTGGTGATACAGGATGTCTACCTCCTGCACTTTTACCTTCTCCACCTCCATGAGGATGGTCAACTGGATTTTTAACCACTCCTCTTGTATGAGGTTTTCTACCCAACCATCTGGATCTGCCCGCTTTACCTATTTTAATATTTTTTTGATCTGGATTAGTTAAAACTCCAATAGTGGCTAAGGATCTCGAGTCAATTTTTCTTACTTCACCTGAAGCAAGTTTTATTAAAGTATAGTTCCCATCTATACCGCTAATTGTAACAGAAGCACCAGCTGATCTTGCAATTTTTCCGCCACCTCCAGGTTGTATTTCAACATTATGTATATCAATACCTACAGGAATATCCTCTAATGGCATACAATTTCCAACTTTTATCTCTTTTTTTGAACCGTTTTCAATTTTATCTCCAACTTTGATTTTTTGTGGGGCTAAATAGTAGGCAAAAGTACTATCTTCAAATTTGACCAACATTATATAACAAGATCTATTTGGATCGTATTCAATTCTTTCTACAGTTGCTGGTTTATCAAATTTTTTTCTATAAAAATCTACATGACGATACATTTTTTTATGACCACCGGCTCTATTTACCGATGTAATATGACCATTATTGTTTCTTCCTTTCATAGAATTTTTTGGAGAAACTAATTTTTTAAATGGTTTACCTTTCCACAAACCTGTTCTATCAACTAGAATTGTACCTCTAGTAGATTTTGTGTAAGGTTTAAAAGTTTTTAAAGTCATTTAATTAAATTCCTGTAGTAAAATCTATACTTTGCCCTTTTTTTAAGGTTATTATTGCTTTTTTAAATCCAGATATTCTAACTTTTCTTCCTCTGGTCAACTTGATTCTACTTGCTTTGTTAATGATATTAATTTTTGTAATATTAACCTTAAAAATTTTTTCAATATTTGTTTTTAGATTTTTTTTATTAGCACTAGATGGAACTTTAAATATCACTTTATTCTGTTCTGACATATTTGTAGATTTTTCCGTCACCATTGGAGATAAAATTTTGTCATATAAATGTAATTTTTTTATCATAGGTATCTCTTTTCTAATTCTTTAATAGAACTTTCTGTAAAAACTAATTTTTTAAATTTAACTATATCAAAAGCACTAAAATGGTTTACATCGGTAACTTTAATATTTGGTATATTTCTAATTGATTTTTCAATTTTATTTTTTGAATTATTATCTAGAATTATTAAAGCATTTGTAATTTCAAATTTTTTGATAATTAAATTCATTTCTTTAGTTTTTTTAATTTCATTATTAAAATCATTAAATATCAACAAATGTTTATTTGCATTTTTTTCTGTAATTAGTGAAGCAATGCTTAATTTTTTTTCACTTTTATTCAGTTTTCTTTTTTTATAAGAGCTCTCTCCTTTTGGACCATGAGCTATTCCACCACCAACAAAGATAGGTGCTTTTTTACTTGCATGCCTAGCATTACCTGTTCCTTTTTGAGCATAAATTTTAGCTGTTGGTCCTGAAACTTCATTTTGTTGCTTAGTTTTTGCATGTCGACCTTTATAGTTTGCATTAGTTTTATAAAGAACAGCATTTACTAACTTTTTATTTATTTTAGATGAAAAAATTTTATCTAATACTTCAATTGAATCTTTTTTTCCTTCTAAATTTAATTTTTCGAGTTTCATTATTTTTTCTTTTTATCTGGTATTTTTTTTGCTTGTTCAGCAATTTTTATTTTTTCATCAATAGTAAGTTTATTAATATTTTTTACAGATTTTTTTACCATAATTTCCGTATTTTTTGGTCCAGGTATAGAGCCCTTTAAGTAAAGCAACTCATTTTCTAAATCAGTTTTTATAATTTCTATATTTTGCATTGTCCTTAACTTGTCTCCCATGTGTCCAGCCATTTTTTTTCCTTTAAATACTTTCCCTGGATCCTGTCTTTGACCTGTAGAGCCATGAGATCTATGAGAAACCGAAACACCATGAGTAGCTCTTAGTCCGCTAAAGTTATATCTTTTCATTGCTCCAGCAAAACCTTTTCCAATAGTCTTTGATCGTGTATCAACAAATTTAATATCTTTAAATATTTCTAAACCAAATTCATTACCTTCTTTGTAATTTTCAATATTTTCAACTCTAAATTCTTTTAATTTTTTTTTCGCTTCAGTATTTTTTTTTGCAAAATAACCCTTCATAGCTTTAGTAAGTTTAGAGTTTTTTATTTTTCCATAACCTAATTGAATAGCTTTATAACCTCTTTTATTTTCTTCAATTACTTGAATAACTCTGGCCTTTTCCATTTTTAAAACTGTAACTGGTACTGATTGACCAGTTTTATAAAATTCTCTAGTCATACCAATTTTTTTTCCTAATAAGGCTATATTACTCATAATTAAATTTTAATCTCCACATCTACACCTGAGGCTAAATCTAATTTCATTAAGGCCTCTACAGTTTGAGGTGTTGGTTCGACAATATCAATTAATCTTTTGTGAGTTCTTGACTCAAATTGTTCTCTACTTTTTTTATCTATGTGAGGAGACCTTAATACAGTATATCTTTCTATCTTTGTAGGTAAAGGAATAGGTCCTTTTATAGTTGCACCAGTTCTCTTGACAGTGTTTACTATTTCTTCAGTAGAGGCATCTAGAACTTTATTGTCATATGCTCTTAATTTAATTCTTATATTTTGTTTTTCCATAGCTATTAACCTGCAATCTTTTTAGTTACTTCGTCTTGAACATTTTGTGGAACTTTTGAATAGTGATCAAAAAACATTGAATATTGAGCTCTTCCTTGAGACATTGATCTTAGATTATTTATATAACCAAACATATTCGCTAAAGGCACCATAGCTGTAATTACCGTAGCATTTCCTCTTTGTTCTTGAGTACTAATTTGTCCTCTTCGACTATTAAGATCTCCAATAACATCTCCCATATAATCTTCAGGGGTTACTACCTCAACTCTCATAATTGGTTCTAAGAGTTTAAGTACACCTTGATTACAAGCTTCCTTAAAACATGCTCTACTAGCTAATTCAAATGCTAAAACACTTGAGTCAACATCATGATGTAAACCATCAACTATTGTAACTTTATAATCAATCAAAGGGAATCCTGCTAATATTCCACTATCGGATACAGTTTCTATTCCTTTCTCAACACCAGGTATAAACTCTTTTGGAATAGCTCCACCTTTTATGACACTTTCAACCAATCTACCCTTACCAGGCTCTTGTGGTTCAACAAGTAATTTAACTTTTGCAAACTGACCAGCGCCACCACTTTGTTTTTTATGTATATACTCAAACTCAGCTCTGTTTTCGATAGTTTCTCTATAAGCTACTTGAGGTGCTCCCACATTTGCTTCAACTTTGAACTCTCTTTTCATTCTATCAACAATAATATCTAAATGTAGCTCACCCATACCTTTGATAATTGTTTGTCCAGATTCTTCATCTGATGATACTCTAAATGAAGGGTCTTCCTTAGCTAGTCTGGCTAAAGCTTCTCCCATTTTTTCTTGATCTGCTTTAGTTTTGGGTTCAACAGCAATTTCAATTACTGGATCAGGAAATTCCATTGGTTCAAGTAGAACAGGTTGATCCTCGTTAGCTAATGTATGTCCAGTTATCGTATTTTTTAGTCCAGCAAGAGCAACTATATCTCCAGTATTTGCTTCTTTAATATCTTCTCTTGAATTTGCATGCATTAAAAGCATTCGCCCAACCCTTTCATCCTTATCTTTTGAAGTATTATAAATTCCTGTTCCTGATTTAACTGTTCCAGAATAAATTCTTATAAAAGTTAAGCTTCCTACAAATGGATCATTAGCTACTTTAAAGGCTAAAGCTGAAAATGGAGCATTATCATCAAACTTCATCTCTATTTCATCCTCAGATCCCGGTTTAGTTCCTTTAATAGAACCAATATCTTTAGGACTAGGCAAATAGTCTACTACAGCATCTAATAAAGGTTGAACACCTTTATTTTTAAAAGCTGATCCAGTTAAAACTGGAACGTAATCAAAATTTAAACATCCTTTTCTTACACATTGAATCAAATCTTCAGTTTTAATTTCTTCTCCACCCAAATATGCTTCCATTAATTTTTCATCTTGCTCAACAGCTGTTTCAACAAGTTCTTTACGATATTTATCTGAAATCTGTTTTAAATCTTCAGGTATGTCTTTTTCTTCCCATTCTGCTCCTAAATCCTCATTTTTCCAAGTAATTGCTTTCATTTTTACTAAATCAACAACTCCTTGAAGTGAGGACTCAATTCCTATAGGAATCTGCATAACCAAAGGTTTAGCCCCAAGTCTATCTTTAATCATATCTACACACCTAAAAAAATCTGCACCTGTTCTATCTAATTTGTTAACAAAACAAATTCTAGGAACTTTATATTTATCTGCTTGACGCCAAACTGTTTCTGACTGAGGTTCAACTCCTGCAACTCCATCAAATACTGCAACTGCTCCATCAAGAACTTTTAAAGATCTTTCAACTTCAATAGTAAAATCTACGTGACCTGGTGTATCAATAATATTAATTCTATGTTCTCTCCAAAAACAAGTTGTTGCAGCTGAAGTTATTGTTATTCCTCTTTCTTGCTCTTGCTCCATCCAGTCCATCGTAGCTGCACCATCATGGACTTCACCAATTTTATGACTTTTGCCTGTATAATATAAAATTCTTTCAGTAGTAGTAGTTTTACCAGCATCAATGTGTGCCATGATACCAATATTTCTGTATTTATCTAAAGTATGGGTTCTTGGCATAACTTATTACCACCTAAAATGTGCAAAGGCCTTGTTTGACTCAGCCATTTTATGAACATCCTCTCTTTTTTTTACTGCAGCACCTTTTCTTTCATAAGCGTCAAAAAGTTCATTAAAAATTTTATCTGACATATGTTTATCTTTTCTTTTTCTTGCCGATTCTACCAACCATCTAATTGCAAGTGCTTGAGCTCGCTTGTTTTTAACTTCCACAGGAACTTGATAAGTAGCACCACCTACTCTTCTTGATCTTACTTCAACTGTTGGTTTGATATTATTAATTGCTTCATTAAAAATATTAATAGGTTCATCTTTTGTTTTTGTTTTAATTTTATCTATTGCTTCATAAACTATTTTTGCAGCAACTCCTCTTTTACCATCATACATTATATTATTTATTAATTTTGGTATAATAGTTGATTTATATTTTGGATCAGGGATAATACTTTTTTTAGGCTGTGTTCTTTTTCGAGACATTATTTATTTACCTTTTTTTGTTCCATATAAAGATCGTCTTTTTTTTCTATTTGCTACGCCTTGTGTATCTAAATTTCCTCTAAGAATATGATATCTTACGCCTGGTAAATCTTTTACCCTGCCGCCTCTAATTAATACTACTGAATGTTCTTGTAAATTATGACCTTCTCCTGGAATATAAGCTGTAACTTCGAAACCATTTGATAATCTTACTCTAGCAACTTTTCTAAGTGCTGAGTTTGGTTTTTTTGGTGTTGTTGTATATACTTTCACACAGACACCTCTCTTTAAAGGCTGTTTTTGTAAAGCAGGAACTTTATTTCGTTTACTTTGTTTTACTCTTTTTTTTTTTAATAACTGATTAATAGTCGGCATAATTTAAATTTTAAATATTAAAATGTTTTTGAAAGAAATAACTGACTGTTATTATTGGCAGCGTTTAGTATCTAAGATTAGTACTACATTCCAACCAAAAACACCGCCAAAATACTTATTAATAGGACTTTGTCAAACTAAAACTATATGCTGAAAATTGTTTTTTTATTGATTTACAGGCGTTTCTGATGCTTCTATTTTCTCTTGTTCTGATAAGAACTTATTATCATCCTCTAATGCTTTTTTGTTCCACCTATTTTTAATATTACCAGTTCCAGCTGGTACTAATCTTCCTACAATAACATTCTCTTTTAAACCATTTAACGGATCAATCTTACCTTTAATCGCAGCATCTGTTAAAACCCTAGTAGTTTCTTGAAATGATGCGGCCGATATAAACGACTCTGTTTGAAGAGATGCCTTTGTTATACCCATAAGCACTCTTTCACCTATAGCTGGTTTTTTTCCCTCTGCTTTAAGTATTTCATTATTATTATCAAATTTAATACGATCTATAATTTCACCAGGTAAATATGATGAGTCTCCAGAATTTTTAACTTCAATCTTTTTAAGCATTTGTCTTAAAATAGTTTCTATATGTTTGTCATTAATTATCACACCTTGTAGTCTATAAACTTCTTGAACTTGATTTACAAAATATTCAGTTAGATCTTTAATACCCATAATTCTTAAAATATCATGTGGTAAAGGTTGGCCATCAAGTAAATATTCTCCTTTTTTAATTTTTTCACCTTGGTTAAAATTAATATGTTTTCCTTTTGGAATTAGGTAATTTGATGGTTCAGCTCCGTCCTCTGGCACAATTGAAACTCTTTGTTTTCCTCTAACTTCTTTTCCAAAAATAACCTGACCATCATTTTCTGCAATTATTGCACTGTCCTTTGCTTTTCTTGCTTCAAATAATTCTGCAACTCTCGGTAATCCTCCCGTAATATCTTTTGTTTTTGTAGTTTCTTTTGGAAGTCTAGCAATTACATCACCTGCTGAAACTTTTTGACCATCTTTTACAGATAAAATTGAGTCTGGTACAAGATAATATCTAGCTTCATTATCGTCTGCTTTTTTAATTACGTTACCTTTTTCATCTCTTAAAGTAATTCTCGGTTTTAAATCACTGCTTTTAGATTGAGATCTCCAATCAATTACTGATTTAGATGATATTCCAGTTGCATCATCTGTTGTTTCTTGAATAGAAACACCGTCAATTAAATCTACAAAACTAGCAATACCACTTTTTTCAGCAATCACTGGTGTAGTGTAAGGATCCCATTCACAAATTTTAGTATTAGCTTTAACTCTATCATCATTTTTAAAGAATAATTTTGATCCATAAGCAACTTTATAAATTGCAACTTGAACTCCGTTATCATCCTCAATAGATAGTTGAGTATTTCTTCCCATTACAATTAAGTTTTTCTTAGAGTCTTCTAATATATTTGAATTAACAATTTTTAATATTCCTTCATTTTTTGTTACTATTTGTGAATCTTGTTTTACAGATGCAGTTCCACCAACGTGAAACGTTCTCATCGTTAACTGTGTTCCAGGTTCTCCTATTGATTGGGCAGAAATCATTCCAATTGCTTCACCAACATGAACCATTTTACCTCTAGATAGATCTCTTCCATAAGAAGTCGCACAAACACCTTCTTTAGAACCACAAGTCATCACAGAGTAAACTTTTAC
Organism: uncultured Pelagibacteraceae bacterium; assembly: GCA_902569055.1. Taxonomy (GTDB): domain Bacteria; phylum Pseudomonadota; class Alphaproteobacteria; order Pelagibacterales; family Pelagibacteraceae; genus Pelagibacter. The sequence goes on from CACFSU010000016.1 coordinate 14,932, forward strand.
AGCCTTTATCCCAGCTGCATCAATTTTATCACAAGCAGCTTCATCTATCATAGTTAATTTTTTTAATTATAACTTCTCCAGTTATAGGGTGTTTTACATCATCAAAAGCAACTCTCCCTAGAGCTCTTTCTGATAAACTTACGACAACATTACCACCTTCTAGAATTTCAGAAAGTTCTATGAAACCTGGTTTTTTACAATCACACTCTTTTTTAGTCACTGTTAAATCTTGAGCTACATCACAAAGTCTTCTAGTTAGATATCCTGAGCTTGCAGTTTTTAAAGCTGTATCTGCCAAACCTTTTCTAGCTCCATGAGTAGAATTAAAATACTCTAAAGCAGTCAATCCTTCTTTAAAATTAGATATAATTGGACTTTCAATAATTTCTCCAGATGGTTTTGCAATTAATCCTCTCATACCTGCTAATTGTTTCATTTGAGCAGCTGAACCTCTAGCTCCGCTATCGGCCATCATAAATACTGAATTTATTTTTAATCCTTCAGGTGTTTTCTCCGTTGCAGAG
>CACFSU010000017.1 GCA_902569055.1 uncultured Pelagibacteraceae bacterium
GGGGGTAAAAAAATAAGATCTAAAATTTTGATTGATATTGGATCTTTATTTAAAATAAATTATAAATCATTAATTATCATAGGTTCTGCAGTTGAGTGTATACACGCTTACTCATTAATACATGATGATTTGCCGTGTATGGACAATGACTTGATAAGAAGAGGCAAACCATCAACGCACGTCAAATTCGGGGAATCAACAGCAGTCCTTGCTGGCAACTCTCTTTTAACTATGGCTTTTGAGATATTAAGTAATATAAATTTAAAAATTTCTGATAAAACTAAAATTGATTTAATTAATAAAATTTCTGAAAGTTCAGGACATCTTGGCATAGCTGGCGGTCAATATTTGGACTTAAGCTATGAGAAAAAAAAAGTTTCTAAAAAAAAAATTATTGAAATGGAAATTAAAAAAACAGGAAAACTTTTTAGTTTTTGTTGTGTGGTACCCTTGATTCTAAAAAAAAAAAGTAAAAAAGAAATTAAGAGATTTGAAAAAATTGGTGCAGATATTGGATTACTATTTCAAGTTGCTGATGATTTAATTGACCATAAAGGAAGCTCATTTGTTGCAGGAAAAAAAACTGGAAAAGATAAAAAAAAGGGTAAGGCAACTTTAATTAGTTTACTAGGATATAAAAATACTATTAAATATGCTAATAAACTAATCTTTAAAATAAATAATAAATTAAAAAAATATGGCTCAAAATCAAAAAATTTATCTGAAACATTAGACTATATTTTGAACAGAAATAAATGAAAAAAGAATACCAATTTTTAGATAAAATAAATTTTCCATCAGATTTAAAAAAAATATCTGAGTCAAAATTGCAAAAAGTAGCTGATGAATTAAGAAAGGAAATTATAGATGCAGTATCTGTCACTGGCGGTCATTTAGGAGCAAGCCTCGGAGTAGTTGAGTTAAGTGTTGCACTTCACTACATTTTTAATACACCTAATGACAAATTAATATGGGATGTAGGTCATCAATGTTATCCTCATAAAATTTTAACAGGAAGAAAAGATAGAATTAGAACATTAAGACAAGGTGGTGGTCTTTCAGGTTTTACAAAAAGATTAGAAAGTGAATACGATCCTTTCGGTGCTGCGCATAGTTCAACTTCTATATCCTCAGCTTTGGGTATAGCCGAAGCAAATAGACTTTCAAATAAATCAGATAATGTCGTAGCAGTGATAGGAGATGGAGCTATCAGTGCAGGTATGGCCTATGAGGCAATGAATAATGCTGGAGCTTCTAAAACTAAAATGATTGTCATATTAAATGATAATGATATGTCAATTGCTAGACCAGTTGGTGCTATGAGCACTTATCTGGCTAAAATTTTTTCTGGTAAGATTTACTTCAGTTTAAGAGAAACTATTAAACTAATTGTATCAGCATTTTCAAAAAGATTTAGTGCAAAAGCTGGAAAAGCTGAAGATTTACTTAGATCAGCAGTAACAGGAGGCACATTATTTAGTTCTCTCGGATTTTATTATATTGGCCCTATAGATGGACACGATTTAGGTTCTTTAATACCAATTTTAAAGAATGCGAGGGACTCAAAACACGAAGGACCAATTTTAATTCACATTAAAACAAAAAAAGGAAAAGGGTATTCTTTTGCAGAAGAAGCAAAAGACAATTACCATGGAGTGTCAAAATTTAATGTTAAGACTGGAGAACAGTTTAAAAGTTCAAGCAAATTACCTTCATACACTAAAGTATTTGTAAATACCTTAATTCAACATGCTAAAAAGGATAGTAAAATAGTTGCTATAACAGCAGCAATGCCTGATGGTACAGGATTAGATATTTTTCGTAAAGAATTTCCAGAAAGAACTTTTGATGTTGGGATTGCAGAACAGCACGCTGTTACATTTGCTGCTGGTTTAGCAACTGAAAATTATAAGCCTTATGCTGCGATTTATTCAACATTTCTTCAAAGAGCATACGATCAAGTAGTTCATGATGTGGCAGTTCAAAGTTTACCGGTAAGATTTGCTATAGATAGAGCGGGATTAGTAGGTGCAGATGGACCTACTCACGCAGGAAGTTTTGATACAACTTATTTAACAACATTGCCAAATTTTGTAGTAATGGCTGCTAGTGATGAAGCTGAACTAGTGAGAATGATCAATACCTCAACAGAAATCAATGATAGACCATGTGCATTTAGATATCCAAGAGGTACAGGATTAGGATCAGTTTTACCTTCTATCAATGAAAAGATTGAAATTGGAAAATCTAAAATTATTCAAGAAGGAAAAAAATTAGCTATCTTAAATTTTGGGGCAAGATTGAATGAAACTTTAAAAGCAGCTGATAATTTAAAAAAAAAAGGAGTTTATATAACAATAGTAGACGCAAGATTTGCAAAACCTTTAGATGAAAATCTAATTTGGCAATTAGCTACTACTCACGAAGCGATTATAACTATTGAGGAAGGATCTATTGGAGGTTTTGGTTCCCATGTTGTCAATTTTTTATCTAAAAAAGGTTTAATGGATACTAATTTAAAATTTAGATCTATGACACTTCCAGATATTTTTATAGATCAGGATACACCTGAAAATATGTATAAAATTGCTAATTTAGATTGTAATTCAATTGAAGAAAAAGTTTTGGATGTTTTGAATTCAAATATTGTTTTGCAAAAACAAAAATAATATTATTTAACTACACTGTGCTTTGTTCATCAGATAATGATCTAATAAAACACATGAAAGCATAGCTTCACCTATAGGTACTGCTCTTATACCTACGCAGGGATCATGCCTACCTTTTACAGATATAGTAGTATTTTTTCCAAATTTATTAATTGTTTTTCTGCTTTTTAAAATTGAAGATGTAGGTTTTACAGCAAATGATACAATTATTTCTTGTCCTGAAGAAATACCTCCAAGTATTCCTCCTGCATTGTTAGATTTGAATTTTAATTTTTTTTTATTTTGTGAAATTTCGTCTGAATTTTCTTCACCAGATAATTGAGCTGAATTCATTCCTGAACCAATATTTACGCCTTTAACAGCATTAATGCTCATAATTGCTGATGCAATATCAGCATCTAATTTTGAATAAATTGGCGCACCTAAACCAGCGGGTACTCCTTTGGCTCTTATTTCAATTATAGCACCGCAAGAAGAACCTGATTTTCTTACACTTAGTAGATATTTTTCCCATATTTTTAACACTGATTTGTCTGGGCAAAAAAATGGATTTTTATTAATTATCTTATCATTCCATTTTGTAGTGTCACAGCCGAGAATTCCAAGCTGTGTAACTGCAGCAGAAATTTTAAATTTTTTATTTAATTTTTTTTCTAAAACTTTTTTAGCAATAGCTCCAGCAGCAACTCTTGCTGCTGTTTCCCTGGCGGAAGATCTTCCTCCTCCTCTATAATCTCTAATTCCATATTTTTTAAAATAAGTGAAATCAGCATGACCAGGTCTAAATTTATCTTTAATATTTTTGTAATCTTTTGATCTCATATCTTCATTATAAATTATTAGCGATATAGGAGTTCCAGTAGTTTTACCTTCAAACACTCCTGATAGAATTTGAACCTTATCACTCTCTTTTCTTTGGGTAGTAAACTTAGATTGTCCTGGTTTTCTTTTATCTAATTCTTTTTGAATATCTTGTTCTTTTAGTTGAATTAATGGAGGACAACCATCAATTATGCAACCAATAGCTGGACCATGAGATTCCCCCCATGTGGTGAAACGAAAAAACTTTCCAAAAGTATTAAATGACATTATTTATATTGTATAGATTATTTTGTTTAAATTATGAATCAAAAAAACTCATTAGGCCTTAATAAATGCTTTTTGGATATTGATGATCCATTTGAATTATTTGAAAAATGGTTTGTTGAGGCAAAAAAGAAAGAAATAAATGATCCTAACGCTTTAGCTTTGGGAACAGCTAGTAAAGAAGGTATTCCATCAGTGAGGATTGTTCTTCTAAAAGGTTTTGATAAAAATGGATTTGTTTTTTATACAAATTTAAATAGTCAAAAGGGAAAAGAAATAAAAGAAAACCCAAATGCCACTATGTGTTTTCATTGGAAAAGCTTACTAAGACAAATAAGGATTGTTGGAACTTTAAAGCAAGTAGATGATCAAACAGCAGATGACTATTATAACTCCAGAGCTTATTTAAGTCGAATAGGAGCTTGGGCGTCTAAACAAAGTAGTATTTTAAAAAGTAGAAATGAACTTTTAAATTCTTTGAAAGAATTTAAAAAAAAATATAAAAATAAAGATGATGTGCCAAGACCTAATTATTGGTCGGGCTGGAATTTAAAACCATCAAGTATAGAATTTTGGTTAGACGGAGATAATAGAATACATGAGAGATTAAAATATAGTTTAGATAAAAATAATCTTTGGTATAAAAGTCTTTTAAGTCCTTAAAAATTTCTTGCTAGACTAAAAGAAGTTAAATTTTCAAGAATATTTTTTTCTTCACTGTCTTTAAATACCAATAATGAATTAGAGGCCAAGTTAATATAATGATGAGCTTTTTGATAGCATGCTTTAATTACATTATATTTTTTGATTAAAGATAAACAATAATTTAAATCACTCTCATCTCTTATATCTTTTAAAAAAATATCTTTGAGTTTTTCCTTTTCTTGATTTTTTGATTTTTGAAATAATAGAATTATTGGTAGTGTTATTTTTCCTTCGTAAAAGTCTTGTCCAATTTTTTTTCCAAATAATTTTAATTCAGAATTATAATCTAAAGTGTCGTCAGCAATTTGAAATGTTAAGCCAAGATTTTTACCGTAGAACTCTAAAGCCTCTTTTTCTTTTGTTTTCATATTAGATAATATAGCTCCTACTTTTGTTGCAGCTGCAAACAATTCTGCAGTTTTAGCAGAAATTATTCTTAAATAAGTTTCTTCTAGCATGTCAACTTCTCCCTTATGTTGAAGTTGTAAAATTTCACCTTGAGCAATTCTTGATGAAGTTGAAGACAATAATTTTAGTACTTCAAGGTTTCCATCTTCTACCATCATTTCAAAACATCTACTAAGCAGGTAGTCTCCAACCAATACAGAAGAGTGATTTCCCCATACTTTGTTAAGAGTTTTTTTCCCTCTTCTTATTGAACCATTGTCAATGACATCATCATGCATTAGAGTTGCCGCATGTATTAGCTCTACGCAGGCTGCTAGATTAATATCTCTAGTGCCTTTTGAGTAATTACATAGTTTAGCTGAACCTAAAGTTAATAAAGCTCTTAGTCTTTTACCACCTGTATCTAGATGGTAGTTGGACATTTTTTGAACTAATTCTACATTACTAGTAAGCTTTGATTTTATTTTTTCTTCAACTAATATTAATTTATCCTCTACTAAATTTTTAAGTAGAAAATAAGAATTATTAATTTGATTTTCTAATTGAATTACAGTTCCCATATACCCAAATTAGTCTAATTGGATTGATTTGATTACTTATCAATTGACGCACCTAAATCTTCAATTATAAGGTGTCTTTATATTAAATCAAAAATTCTGTAAGGAGTATAAATGTTTTCAATTTTTAAAAAAAAAATTATTATTCCTCATATAAGGCTCTCTGGTGTTATAGGGTCTGCGGGCAGATTTAAACAAGGTATTGATTTTTCGGGTCAGCAAGAAATTATAAAAAAAGCTTTTACATTTAAGAAAGCTAAAAGTATAGCAATATCAATTAATTCTCCTGGAGGCTCTCCTGTTCAATCTCATTTAATTCATGATTACATAAGGCAGTTGGCCAAAAAAAATAAAAAAAAAGTTATAGTTTTTGCTGAAGATGTTGCTGCTTCTGGAGGCTATTTAATAGCTTGCGCTGGAGATGAAATCTTTGCAAATTCAAGTTCTATTGTAGGTTCAATTGGAGTCATTTCCGCTTCATTTGGTTTTCAAGATGCTATAAAAAAAATTGGCATCCAAAGAAGAGTTTATACTGCTGGAAAAAATAAAAGTACCTTAGATCCTTTTAAGGAAGAAAAAGAGGAAGATATTGAAAGAATAAAAAAATTACAACTAGAGCTTCATGATGATTTTATTGAAGTTGTTAAAAAAAGTAGGGGTTCAAAACTTAAAGATCCTGAAAAAAATAATACTTTTACAGGAGAGTTTTGGTCTGGTTCTGCTTCAATGAAATTAGGATTAATAGATGGAATTGGTAATGCAGAACAAATTTTAAGAGAAAAATTTGGAGAAGATATAATTATTAAAAAACTAGAAAAGCAAAAAAGTTTTATAGCTAAAAAACTATCATCTTCCTTAGATAATCAAATTGATAATATTACTAGTGTCATAGAAGAAAGAGCTTTATGGCAAAAATTTGGTTTATAAATGCCAAAAAAAAATAAAAAGATAAAAAAAAAAGATAAACTTATTTTTCAATCCTTCCAAGAGACGATCTTAAATTTACAAAAATTTTGGAACAAAAACGGTTGTATAATTTTACAACCTTACGACATGGAAGTTGGAGCCGGAACATTTCATCCAGCTACTACTTTAAGATCTCTTGGACCCAAACCTTGGAAAGCAGCTTATGTTCAGCCATCAAGAAGACCCTCTGATGGTAGATATGGTGAAAATCCTAATAGATTACAACATTATTACCAATTTCAAGTTATCATTAAACCTTCTCCTGAAAATATTAAAAAATTATATTTGAAAAGCTTAGAAGTTATTGGAATAGAATATAGTAATCACGACATAAGATTTGTTGAGGATGATTGGGAAAGTCCAACTTTAGGTGCAGCTGGTTTAGGTTGGGAAGTTTGGTGTGATGGTATGGAAATAACTCAATTTACATATTTTCAGCAAATGGCAGGAATAGAATGTAAACCTGTATCAGTTGAATTAACCTATGGTTTAGAGAGAATATGTATGTTTACTCAGAAAAAAGATAATGTTTACGATTTAGATTGGAATAAAGAAGGAATTAAATATCGAGATGTTTTTTATCAATCTGAGAGAGAATTTTCGAAATATAATTTTGAATATGCAGATACGAAAAATCTTTTTGCTTTATTTAAAATGCATGAGAGCGAAGCTATGTCACTTGTTGAAAAAAAAATCTCCTTACCAGCTTACGATCAATGTTTAAAGGCAAGTCATGTGTTCAATATTTTAGATGCTAGAGGCGCAATAAGTGTTGCTGAGAGAGCAGATTATATAAATAAAATTAGAAACATTGTTAAATCTTCTGCAGAAGTTTGGTTAGAGACTCAAAAAGATTAATTTATGTCAGAATTATTTATAGAATTATTTAGTGAAGAAATTCCAGCAAATCTGCAAAAAAATTTAAGATCAAAATTATTAGAAGAATTTCAAAAATTTTTTGAAAAAAATTTTATTAAATTTAAGAATAGCTTTTCTTATTCAACACCCAATAGACTGATTGTTATCTTTCAAGGGCTTGATAAAGAAGTAAAAATCAAAACTGAAGAAGTTAAAGGCCCAAACATTAATGTACCAAAACAAGCTTTAGTGGGTTTTTTAAAATCAAATAAAATAGAAAAAAAAAATATTTATAAGAAAAAGATTGATAAAGGAGAATTTTATTTTTTTAAAACAAAATCAAAAATTATTAAAACTCATGATTTATTAAAAAAGTTTATTCCATCAATATTAAATAATTATAAGTGGCAAAAATCAATGAAATGGGGTGATTTCGATTTATTATGGGCTAGACCACTCAAATCAATTTTATGTATTTTTAACAAAAAATTAATTAATTTTTCATTCTATCACATTAAATCATCAAATTATACTTTTATCGATAAAGATTTTGAGGATGTTAAAAAGTGTTTTAACGATTTTAAATCATACAAGTCTTTTTTTTAAAAAAGAAGGGATTTTAGTTGATCAAAATGATAGAAAAAATTTTATTAAAAAAAAATTTAATGAAATTTTAACTAAAAAAAGTTTAAAAATTGAAGATAATCAGAAACTTTTAGAAGAAGTAATTAACCTTACAGATAATCCTAATGTATTAGAATGTAAATTTGATGAAAGATTTTTATCAATTCCAAAAGAAGTTTTGATTTTAACTATGCAGTCTCATCAAAAATATTTTCCATTATTTAATAATAAAAATGAATTAACTAATGAGTTTTTAGTAGTTTCGAATAAGGAAGATAAAAATGGATTTATAAAAATTGGGAATGAAAAAGTTATTGAGGCAAGATTAAGAGATGCAGAGTTTTTCTGGAATAATGATAAATCTCAAAACTTAGTAAAAAAAGTTTCTGAACTAAATTCAATGATCTTTTTCAAAGGACTGGGTACTTATTTTGATAAAGTTCAACGAATGAGAAAACTTGGATCTTTGATTTCAGATGAACTTTTAATTAGTAAAGAAAAAGTAGAACTATCAGTATCTTTAAGTAAAACAGATTTAATTTCTGATATTGTAAGAGAGTTTCCAGAGCTACAAGGAGTTATGGGAGGATATTTATCTGATGCACAAGGTTTTGAAAAAGAAATTTCAGAAGCTATAAAAGAACAATATTTACCAGTTGGTATGGACTCTAGCTTACCAAAAAAACCATACAGTATTGCTTTGTCTATTTCAGATAAAATTGACACCCTTATTGGATTTTTTGGAATAAATGAAAAACCAACAAGTTCTAAAGATCCATATGCATTAAGAAGATTGGCTTTAGGTATTATTAGAATAATAATTGAAAATAAAAAAGATTTTAAAGTCGGAGATATGATTTCATATGTCTCTAATCTTTATATAAGTCAGGGTTATGATTTTGAAAATAAATTATTTCAAAAAGAACTTGTAAATTTTTTTAAAGAGAGGTTTAAATATTATTTAAAAGAAAAAGCTATTAGATACGATATAATAGAATCTATTGACCATTCTTTTAATATAAATGAAATTTCTATTCTTTTTCTTAAAGCAAAAGCTTTAAATAAAGTAATTAATAAACCAATAGGTATTAACATTATGCAAAGTTATAAAAGAGCTCATAATATAATTTCATCAGAGATAAAAAATGTTGATTATGATTTCTCAAATACAACTGACCCTGGCATTTTTAAAACAGAATATGAAAAAGACTTATATAAAAAGATATCTGAAATAAAAAAATATTTTTCAGCTATAGATAAAGATGAAAATTTTGAGCAAACCCTACTCATCTTATCTAATGCAAAAAAGGAAATTTCTGAATTTTTTGATAATGTTAAAGTAAATGAAGATAATGAATCTATTAAAAAAAATAGACTGGAACTTATAAATATCCTGTGTAAAACGTTTGAAAATTTTACTAATTTTCAAATAATTAAAAACTTAAATGAATAAATTTATTTTAAATTTTAAATCAAAATATACAAAGAAAATTAAAAATCCAAAAAACTTCTTGGGAGGAAAAGGAGCAAATTTATCAGAAATGGGAAGATTGGGTCTTCCGGTACCTCCAGGTTTTATAATTTCAACAAAAGTTTGTGAGATATTTTATAAAAATAAAAAAAAATTAAATTTAAAAATAATTAATCAAATTAAAAAAGAATTAAAAATTATAGAAAAAGATGTTGGAAAAAATTTTGGTGACTTAAAAAATCCTTTATTATTATCAGTAAGGTCTGGCGCAAGAGTATCCATGCCAGGTATGATGGACACAATACTAAATCTTGGATTAAATGATAAAACTGTAATCGCTTTATCAAAAAAAACTGCAAACGAACGATTTGCAAAAGATAGCTATCGAAGATTCATACAAATGTATGGAAATGTGGTTATGGGTGTTGAAAGTTATTATTTTGAGGAACTTATTGAAAATTATAAACTAACTAAAGGAGTTTTATTAGATACAGATCTTGATGAAAATGATTGGGGTGGTTTAATCAATGATTTTAAAAAAGTTATAAAAGATAAAACTAAACAAAATTTTCCTCAAGATGTGTATGAACAATTGTTAGGTGCTATAATAGCAGTTTTTTTATCTTGGGAAAGTAACAGAGCAAAAATTTATAGAAAGATAAATCAAATTCCCTCAGAATGGGGAACTGCTGTAAATGTGCAATCAATGGTTTTTGGGAATATGGGGGAAGATTGTGCAACTGGAGTTGTATTTACTAGAAATCCATCAGATGGATCAAATGATATATATGGAGAATACTTAATTAATGCACAAGGTGAAGATGTTGTCGCTGGTACAAGAACGCCTCAATATATTACTAAAAAAGCTAAACTAAAGTCAAAAGCAAAAGAATTTTCTATGGAAGAGACAATGCCTAAAGTTTTTGAAAAATTACAAAAAATTTTAAAAAAATTAGAAAAATATTACAAGGATATGCAAGATGTGGAGTTTACAGTTGAAAATAAAAAATTATGGATATTGCAGACAAGATCTGGGAAAAGAACATCTAAGTCTGCAGTAAAGATTGCCGTTGATATGGTAAGAGAAAAAATGATTTCCATCAAAGAGGCTATACTAAGAATAGATCCTAATTCTTTGGATACTTTATTACATCCTACTTTAAATGAAAAAAGTGAGATAAAAGTTATCGCTAACGGACTTCCTGCTTCTCCTGGTGCCGCAAGTGGTAAAGTTGTTTTTACTTCAGAGGAGGCAACAAGATTAAATGATATGATGCAAGATACTATTTTAGTAAGAATAGAAACTTCTCCAGAGGATATACAAGGGATGCATGCTGCAAAGGGAATTTTAACTGCTAGGGGAGGAATGACAAGTCATGCAGCAGTGGTTGCTAGAGGCATGGGAAGACCTTGCGTTTCAGGCTCAAGCGAAATTGATATAAATTATGAAAAGAAAGTTTTTAAAACATCTCAATTAGAAGTTAAAGAAGGGGATTTAATAACTATTGATGGATCTAGTGGAAGAATTATTTCAGGAAATGTTCCAACTGTTAAACCAGAAATTTCTGGAGATTTTTCTAGGCTAATGGGTTGGGCTGACGGAATAAGAAAACTAAAAGTTAGAGCAAATTCAGAAACTCCTATTGATACAAAAACGGCTAGAGATTTTGGTGCAGAAGGTATTGGTCTTTGTAGAACAGAACATATGTTTTTTGATGAAGATAGAATTTTATCAGTAAGAGAAATGATTTTATCTAAAACAAAAGAAGATAGAGCAAAAGCTTTAAAAAAACTTTTACCACATCAAAAAAAAGATTTTATGAAAATTTTTGAGATTATGAAAGGTTTGCCAGTAACAGTACGTTTACTAGACCCACCTTTGCATGAATTTTTGCCAAAATCTGAAAAAGAAATTTTAGAAGTTTCCAATGTTGTTGGTGTGGGCATTGAAGAAGTTAAATCTAGAATTTCAGAATTGCATGAACAAAACCCTATGCTTGGACATAGAGGATGTAGACTTGGCATTTCATATCCAGAAATTTATCAAATGCAATGTAGAGCAATTTTTGAGGCACTTGTTGAATTAAAAAATAAAAAAATAAAATCTGCTTTTCCAGAAATAATGATACCTCTTGTTTCTACAGAAGTGGAAATAAAAATTATGAAAGAATTAGTGATTAATGTTGCGAAAGAAGTGGAGGATGAAAATAAAATAAAAATAGATTATTTAGTGGGAACCATGATAGAACTTCCACGAGCCGCAATAAAGGCTAAAGATATAGCAAAACATGCAGAATTTTTTAGCTTTGGAACTAATGATTTAACACAAACAACTTTTGGAATCAGCAGAGATGATAGTGGTAAGTTTTTAAATGATTATATTGATAATAAAATATTTGATGTAGATCCTTTTATTTCAATTGATGAAGGTGTTAAAGATTTAATTAAAATTTCTGTTGCAAAAGGTAAGAAACAAAATAAAAATATCAAGTTAGGAATTTGTGGCGAGCATGGTGGAGATCCAAAAAGTATAGCATTTTGCTCTAAAGCTGGTTTAAATTATATATCTTGTTCACCTTACAGGGTACCAATTGCAAGACTTGCTGCTGCTCATGCTGAAATAAAAAAAAAATAAATTTTTTTTACAAAGTTAAAGACAATTTATGAAAATATTAATTACTGGATCATCAGGTTTTATTGGTTTTCATCTTACAAAATTACTTTTAGAAAAAGGATATAAGGTTCATGGATATGATTCAATGAATAATTATTATGATGCCAAGTTAAAAAAAGCTCGACTAAATATTTTAAAAAAATTCAAAAATTTTACCTTTACCAAAAGTAAACTTGAAAATAAAAAAAAACTAGATGAAACTTTTTATATCTTTAAACCTAATGTTGTAATTCATTTGGCGGCTCAAGCTGGAGTAAGGTATAGTGTTAATAAACCTAGAGTATATCTGGATTCTAATATAATTGGCTCATTTAATATTATTGAAATTTCTCATAAATTAAAAGTAAAACATTTGATTATGGCATCCAGTTCCTCTGTGTATGGAGCTAATAAAAAATTTCCTTTTAAAGAAATAGATAAAACAGAAACTCAATTAAGTATTTATGCTTCAACAAAAAAATCTAACGAAAGTATTGCACACTCTTACTCAAATATATGGAAAATTCCTATTACTATGTTAAGATTTTTTACTGTTTATGGACCTTGGGGAAGACCTGATATGGCTTTATTTAAATTTACTAAAGGAATTTTAAAAAATAAAAAAATTGATATTTATAATTATGGTAAGATGTATAGAGATTTTACTTATATAGACGATATTGTTAAAGGGGTAGAATTATTAATAAATAAAATCCCAAATATTAAGCAAAAAGGCAAGTACATCAATGATAGCTTATCTTCTGTAGCACCATTTAGAATTTTGAATATAGGAAATACTAAGAAAGTTCATTTATTGAATTTCATTAAACAAATTGAATTAGAATTAGGAAAAAAAGCAATTAAAAATTATATGCCTTTACAAAAAGGTGATGTTAAACAGACATTGTCAAATACAAAACTTTTAAAAGATTTAACTGGCTACACTCCCAAGGTAAATTATAAAGAAGGTATTAAAAAATTCTTAGATTGGTATAAAAAGTACTACAAAAATTAAAATAACAGAATCTAATAATCTAAATTACCTTTTTAGAATAAAGTTATAACCACTGCATTGCTCTGAATTTTTTTTGTCAGAAATAAATTTATCGAGTAAAATATTTAATTTAAATCTCTCTACATATTTTTTCCATTTAGTAGAAAAAAAAATTTGCAAAGGAGTTGATATTCGACCTCTAATCGGAAATAATTCTACCTGAGAAAATTCTTTAAATAAATAAGACAGTCCATCTTTAGAAAATCTAAAATAATCTTGAAATTTTAAATCATTGGGAGCGTGATATTGATATAAAAAAGGAACATAACCAAACACTGTTCCATTTTTTTTTAACATTTTTCTTATATTTATAATTGCTTTAAATGGATCATAAACATGCTCAAGGATAGCTAAACAGATAATCTTATCATATTTATTTTCCAAAGAATTATCGAACTCATCACTTAGATCAAATACAATATCAGGATAATCTTGAAATAAATTAACATCTAATGTTTCTAAAGATTTTGATTTAATTTTAGAGAATTTTTCTCTCATAGACTTACCTATATCTAGAACATCATCTTCTAAATTAATTTGTTTTAAAATTTCTTCCCTAAAATTGCTATGATTTTTAATGTAAAAATTATTAAGTTTTGTTTTTTGAATTAATTTTCTTAATTCAATATTTTTAGCTTCCGGATTTCCAATAATTTTAGGCATTTAATTTTATATTATATTTTCTCATAAATTTCTAAGGGGCGTTCTGTTTCTCGTCCCAAGTAGGATAATTAGCATATTTACTTACTAATTGGAATTTCTTCGTTGTCATATTGCTATATTTTCTTTTTACTTTCTTTTCTGTCTTCTTTGTCTTCATTATTTCAAATAACTTATTATGCTCTGAAATTAGCATTTCATTATTAATATCTAGATACTTAATTTTTTTGTAAAGAATTAATCTTATTTTTAAATTCTTTATAATTTTTTGAGTGATAATTTTTAATTTCTTGTAGTAAACTTTGATGTTTATCATCAATTTTCTTAATGTATTTTTTAGGCGTAATCTTAGTTAGAAAATTAATTAAAACAATTAACCTTAAAGATACATCTCTTGCTTTTCTATATTTATAAAAAAGTTTATTAAATTGAATCCATATTTTTTTGATATATTTGAAAAGAAAAAACGTTGAATAAAATTCTAAATAAATTAAATTTTTGAGTGACCAATTAACTTTTTTTTCAAAATTAAATGGTACATTAAGTTCTGTGAAATTATTGAGAACATCGCCATTTTTTTCTTTAAAAAATTGTTCATATTCAATAAATGATACTCTATTTTGAATATTTAAATAATCTTTAAAAATATTATTATAATTATAGATTTTATAATCCAATCCCTTAGTAAAGTGATTATAAAAATTCCTATTAAATAAATCATTTTTATTTTCATTAATATAATTTTCAAATTTAAGACTATGAGATTTTTGAAATCCTTGAAAAAAACCTGAATATATTATTGAACTTGGTTCTCTAAAAAATATTATATACTTAGGTTGATTAAATAATTCCTCTAATAATTGAAATCTTTTGGAACAATCTTTAAAATTATAAAATTGATGACCAAAAATTGCTTCTGATGTTATTAATATTTTTTTAGAATTTTCATTATGTATAATATTAAATATTTTTTCTTTTATCTCAGTATTGGGATTTCTTAAATATTTGAGTAGTAATTCTACAATTTCACTGTCCTCTAAGAAAATTCTATATCCATCTAATTTCACTAAGCGATAGTGACTTTGAATGAATGTTGACCCAGTTTTATATAAACCAATATGTAGTATTATATTTTTTTTATTGATTGACATTTATTTTCAATAGTTATTTCATAGGGGCGTTCTGTTGCCAGGTGCCCCGAACTTTGTTTCAATAATCCTTATATTGCAACAGTTCCATTTTATCAAATTAAGCAAAATTTAATAGTATTACGTACAGATAACGTATGAAAATCCGTTCGTCACAGGTCACTAGATTTGATAACCTTGGATCATGAAAAAACTTTTAGGGATCGTGGTTCTGGGTTTGTTGTGGTGCAATGTTGCGTTTAGCAAAATGTATGTGATTGAAAATGAATTAATGAATCTTAAAGATTATGATTCTTCTAGCGTTGCTACAGCGTGTATTGATGGATATAAGTTTGTAATTGTTAGAGGTACGCGTGCTATTTCTGTGACTCAGTTTTATAAAGAAGTTGACGGAAAATCACTTCCAGAGAAGTGTTGATGAAAAAACTTTTAGGGATCGTGGTTCTGGGTTTGTTGTGGTGCAGTTTTGCTAATTCTCAGGTAATAGAATTTGATAAGTGTCATCTCAAATTTAATCACTCTGATGATAAAGCCGATACA
>CACFSU010000018.1 GCA_902569055.1 uncultured Pelagibacteraceae bacterium
GTTTCAGGAAAATTGATTAATAAGCAAATTAATTTAACAAAAGAAAAATTTTATGATTATTTTAAATTACAAAATTCTAATTTTGAAATTAAAGAAATTAAATTTTCATCAGAAAATAATTTTGATTTCATAATTAATAATAAATTTAAGATTAAAGATTTGAATATCAATTCTAAGATTGATTTAATAAATTTAGATATTGAAAATAATTTAGATTTAAAAAGTTTGTTTCCAGACATTGAAAACCTAATTTCTCTTAAAAATCATAAGTTACAAATAAATTATAAAAAAGATAATCTGAATATTTCTGGATCAGGAAATATTTTTTTTCAAAAAAAAGCTGACAATATTAAATATAAAATTTTTAAAAATAATAATAATTTAGATTTTGATACTAAGTTGGATATTAAAGATAATGTTTTATATTAGATTTTTTAAACTATAAAAAAAAAAATAAATCTGATTTGATTATAGAAGTAAAAGGAGAACATAAAATTAATAAAGGTATTTTGTTTAAAAAAATCAATTTAGTCGAATATGAAAATGTTATTTCAATTAATGATTTATCTCTGTCTAATTTTAATAAGATAAACTATATAAGAAATATTAATCTTAATTACCAAGATGAAAATAAATTCCAAAATAATATTCAAATAACTAAAAAAGATAATAATTACTTTATAAATGGTAGTAGTTTAAATATAAATCGATTAGTTGATAATTTAATTGATTCTGACAATAAAAAGAACGAGGATTTATTTAATAATAATTTTAAAGTAATTGTTGACATCAAGAAAATTTATTTAGATAAAAAAAATATTTTAAAAAATCTTAATGGATATTTAAATTTTAAAAGAGGTAAAGTTTTAGAAGCTGAACTTTCTTCCTATTTTCTAAATAAAAAAAATATTAAATTTACAATTAAATCTAATGATGGTGAAAAGACTACCACGCTTTTTTCTAATGAAGCAAAACCCCTTGTTGATCGCTATAAATTTATAAAAGGATTTGATGAAGGATCTTTGGATTTTTATTCTATTGAAAGTAAAACTAAAACTAGTTCAACTTTAAAAATTTATGATTTCAAACTCAAGGAACTTCCTGCTTTAACAAAGTTATTAACTTTGGCGTCTCTCCAAGGGATTGCTGACTTATTGTCCGGTGAAGGTATAAGATTTAATGAGTTTGAAATGAATTTTTCTAATAAGGGAGATTTAATGACTATTGAAGAAATTTACGCAATTGGACCAGCTATTTCAATATTAATGAGCGGGTATGTAGAAAAAGACAAACTTATAAGTTTAAGAGGAACATTAGTTCCTGCTACTACATTAAATAAAACAATAGGATCTATTCCAGTTTTGGGGAATATATTAGTAGGAAAAAAAGTAGGTGAGGGAGTTTTTGGTGTTAGTTTTAAGATTAAAGGTCCACCTAATAATTTAGAAACTACAGTAAATCCGATAAAAACTTTAACACCTAGGTTTATTACTCGTACTTTAGAAAAAATTAAAAAGAATTAAACAAGTTCAATTTTTATATGCCTTTTTTTTCCAATAGAAAGTTTTAAATAATTCTTATTAAATTCTATTTTAATATCTGCAATTAAATATCCTTTTTTAATTACTTGTTCAGCTATATAAATTTTAGGATCTTTTTGAAATAACCTTAAAAATTTAATTAAATTTTTAATTTCTAAAGACTTTGTAGAAACATTTATTTTAGTCAACGAAAACTCTCTATATAACAGGGATTTTAGAGAAATATCTGATTTAATATTCTCTAAAAAAATTTTTTCTTCATTATATTTTATAATTGTTCCTACAGTTTTGAGATTAATTTTAAATTGAATTGGATTTAAAATTATTAATACCTTTTTTAAATCAATATCTAAATTTTCATCAATTTTTTTAATTTCTTGAGTTATATTTGAATTAAAAATATTTGTACTTACTCCAATTGTACTAATATAACCTACTGCACTTAATAATACAATTAATACTAATATAAAAAATCTATAAAAAATTTTTATCATTTTATTTGATAAATAGATTCTTCTAAAAATTCATCAATATCGCCATTTAAAATTTTATCGGGATTTGAACTTTCATGATTAGTTCTATTATCCTTAACAAGTCTATAAGGTTGTAAAACGTAAGATCTTATTTGATGTCCCCATCCAATCTCAGATTTTGTAGCTTCATTACTTTGATTTTCTTTCTGTTTTTTTTTAATTTCATAATCGTAAAGTCTGGCACGTAGCATATTCATGCATGTTTCTTTATTTTTATGTTGAGATCTTTCATTTTGACACTGAACAACAATTTTTGTTGGTATATGAGTAATTCTAACTGCACTATCAGTGGTGTTTACATGTTGTCCACCTGCACCGCTTGATCGATAAGTATCAATTCTTAAATCCTTCTCTAAAATCTCTATATTAATATTTTCATCAATAGCCGGATAAATCCATACACTTGCAAAGCTTGTGTGTCTTCTGGCGCCAGAGTCAAAAGGGGATATTCTTACAAGTCGATGTATTCCTGATTCTTTTTTTAACCAACCAAATATATAATCGCCTTCAATTTTAATCGTGGAGGATTTAATGCCTGCTTCATCTCCTGCGTGTTCACTTACTATTTCATATTTAAAACCTTTATTGTCAGACCATTTTATATACATTTTTCTTAACATGTCTGCCCAATCTTGGCTTTCGGTTCCTCCTGCGCCAGCATGGATTTCTAAGTAACAATCCAATGAATCTAATTCATTAGACAAGAAACACTTAATTTCATTTTTTTTAACAACTGTTCTTAGTTCTTTTAAATTTTGGTAAACTTCATTTTGTATTTCAGAATTTTTTTCATCAATAGCTAATTTATATAAATCATCTAAATCTTTAATTTGTTGAGTAGATTTTTTATAAGAATGAATTAAGTCCTCATATAATTTTTTTTCTTTAATAATTTTATGCGATTTAGTTTTATTTTGCCAAAAATTCGACTCTAGCATTAATTTATTATGGCTATCTATTTTAGAAAATATATCATTTTTTTCAAAGATACTCCTTAACTCTTTGATTAATTTTTTCTATTTTTTTTTTATAATTTATGTATTTATCTTCCATTAATAAAACTTTAATATATTATTTATATCTAATCTATTGTTATCTGAATATAAAACTTTTCCGTCTAATACATTTTTGCTTTTATAAGATTCAATTATAGTATTTTTTGATGTAAATTTTGCTTTTTCCCCTGTAATAGGGTCTATAACCATTAAAGTGATATTTTCTGGGACTTTAAAGGGTCTTGAGTCTGATTTTTTTACAGCTTTTTTTATAAATTCTTCAAAAATTGGCAAAGCTGCTTTTGAGCCGGTTTCAAATTTACCTAATGGTTTAGGGTTATCCATCCCAACATATACACCTATTACTAAATTAGATGTAAATCCAATAAACCATGCATCAGTATTTTCATTAGTAGTTCCAGTTTTGCCTGCTAAATTTAGACCTAGCTTATTTAACTTTTTACCAGTACCTCTTTCAACGGCTCCCTGTAAGATAGAAGTCATCTGATATGCTGTTTCAGCACTTAAAACTTGAGGATAATTATCTTTCACTTTTGGAAATTCTTTGCCAGTAAAAGAAATTTGATCACAATTTATACATTGTCTATTTTCATTATTTATTATCGTATTTCCCTCTCCGTCTTGGATTCTATCTATTATTACAGGTTCAACTAGTTTTCCACCATTTACAAATGTACAGTATGCTGAGGTCAATTTTAAAAGAGTTGTTTCACTAGATCCTAAAGAAATTGAAAGTAACTCTTCGGGATTTTTATGAATTTTCATTTTTTTTGAAAAACTTGCGACTTTATCTATACCTAAGTTTCGAGAAATCCTTACAGTCATTAAATTTCTAGATTTTTCTAAACCAGTTCTAAGGGTTGAAAGCCCATAAAATTTTTTTCCATAATTTTCTGGTTTCCATTTTTTTAGATCTTCTCCTTGATCTAATACAAGAGGAGCATCTAAAATTAATGAAGAAGGTGTAAATCTATTTTCTAATGCTAAAGCATAAACAAATGGTTTAAATGCTGATCCTGGTTGCCTTAAGGCTTGTGATGATCTGTTAAATTCACTATTGTTAAAACTAAAGCCTCCGCTTAAAGCAAAAACTCTTCCTGTAAAAGGATCCATTACAACTATTCCTCCATTTATTTTGGGAAGTTGTTGAAGGCTATAAAAATTATCTTTAATTTTTTTTACATAAATAATATCTCCTTTTTTTAATAGCTTCGAAAATTCTTTTTTCGTCCAAGAGATATCTTTGTACTCTATTATGCCATCAACTTTATTTTGCGTTTCTATATTTGTGTTAAATTGATTTACTTTTTTAACAATTGCTATTTTCCATCTAATAGAATTCTCTAATAAATTTTTTTTCTTAATCTTTTTAAACCAATCACTTGTATATTCAATATTAGCAATTGGTCCTCGCCATCCTTTTCGTTTATCATATCCTATCAATCCATTTCTTAATGAATTTGTAGCAATTTTTTGTAATTCTAAACTTATAGGTGTGTTAATATTATAACCTTGATTATAAATTTTTTCATACGACAATTGTTCAATTATACTTTTACGAACATCTTCAATATAATATTGAGCATCTTCTTTAAAAATTTTTCTATTTTTTTTTAACTCTATAGGCCGATTTTTTAAATAAACATATTTTTCTTGATCTAAAAAGTTATTTTCAAATAAATTATTTAAAACTAAATCTCTTCTAAATTTAGCAAGTTCAATATCTCTATAAGGATTATATCTACTTGGTGCTTTAGGTAACGCAGCTAATAAAGCGGCCTCATTATAATTTAGTTCTTTAATTGATTTATCAAAATATTCTAAACTAGCTGCTGCAACTCCATAAGCTCCACTACCTAAATAAATTTGATTTAGATATAATTCTAGTATTCTCTCTTTTGATAGGGCTCTTTCAATTCTGAATGCTAAAATTGCTTCTTTAATTTTTCTATTAAGACTTACTTCATTTGTTAATAAAAAATTTTTTGCAACTTGTTGAGTTATAGTAGATGCTCCTTCTAGTCTTTTAGAAGTTGTCATATTTTGGATGTTATTAATTACCGCTCTCATGACTCCCTTTGCGTCAACTCCTGGATGTGAAAAAAAATTTTTATCCTCAGCTGATAAAAAAGAGTTGATTACATTTTTTGGGATAGCATTATATGGAACAAAAATCCTTTTTTCTTTTGAAAAATCTGCAACAACTTCTCCATTTCCAGAATACATTTTGCTCGAAACTGGAGGTTTATAATTTTTCAGAAATTTATAATCTGGAATTTTATTTGAAAAAGACCACAAAATCACCAATATCGTTAAGGAAATCAACAGAATAAAACTAATTAGAGCTATAAATAAATTCTTAAATAAATTTGTCATTTTAATTCCATTATATAGCGGAATTTGTTAAAGATAAGGCATAACTATAAACAAAATTTTATCAAACTTTAATTATTAAAATGAAACAAATAAACAATAAAATATGGAAAAAAATTTATACATTGATGCTTCGCATCCAAATGAAACTCGAGTTGTACTTAAATCAGAAAATAATATTGAAGATTACGAGTACGAAGGTTTAAAAAATAATCTAATCAAAAATAACATTTACCTGGGAAAGGTAAGTAGGATAGAGCCTTCACTTCAAGCAGCTTTCGTAGATTTTGGTAGGGAACGACATGGCTTTTTATCATTTAATGACATTCAATCAGATTACTATCAAATTCCTAAAAGTGATTTAGAAAAAATCAAACAAGAGGAAGAAAAAGCAAGAGAGGAATTATCCAAAAAAATTGAAGCTAAAGAAGAACAAGATTTGGCTGAAGGTAATCTAGAAATAAACGATCCAATTGAAATAAAAAAAACTGAAATAGATGAGGAAAAATTAATAAATGATGAAAATTTAGAAAATAAAAGTGAAGAAATTTCAAATGAACAGTATGAAAATAAAGAAAAAAAAACTGAAAAACGTTACAAATTTAAAAGATACAAAATTCAAGAGGTTATTAAACCTAATCAAGTAATACTTGTTCAAGTCATTAAAGATGAGAGAGGTCAAAAAGGTGCTGCTTTAAGCACATTCATTTCTATCGCAGGAAAATATATTGTTTTAATGCCTAATACTCCAAAAGGTGGGGGTATATCTAGAAAAATTTTTAATCCAGCTGAAAGAAAAAAAATTAGAACTATTTTAAATGGAATTAATATACCAAAAGAAATGGGGCTAATAGTTAGAACGGCTGGTAGCAATAAAACAAAAAATGAAATTGATCAAGACTTAGAAATTTTAAAAAATAACTGGGATCAAATTAAAGAAACAGCTTTAAATTCAATTGCTCCATCTATAATTCATCAAGAAAGTGAAATTATTAAAAGAACTTTGAGAGACATGTATGATGAAAATACTCAAAATATAATAATTGAGGGAAATGAAGGGTATAAAAAAGCTCAAAATTTTATGAAAATGATGATGCCATCTCATGTTAAAAAAATTAAAAAATATAGAGGTAAAATCCCATTATTTATTGGAGAAGGTATAGAACAAAAATTAAATCAAATATTTGACACTGAAGTAAAACTTAACTCGGGTGGTTATTTGGTAATTAATCCAACTGAAGCACTTGTATCAATAGATATAAATTCTGGGAGTTCTATTAAACAAAAAAATGTAGAAAGCACTGCACTAGATACAAACCTTGAAGCAGCAGAAGAGATTGCAAGACAAATTAAAATTAGAGACCTTTCGGGTTTAATTATAATCGATTTTATAGATATGTTAAGCTACAATAACAGAAGATTGGTCGAAAAACGTTTAAAAGAAAAATGCAGATCTGATAGAGCAAGAATCCAAATTGGAAGAATTAGTAATTTTGGATTATTAGAAATGTCTCGCCAAAGATTAAGAGAGAGTATAGTCAAATGGAAAGTTGAATTAAAAGAAGAATCTTTCGCTCAAAAATTATTAAAGATAGTTGAACTTGAGTCAGTTCTTAATAAAGCAAAATTTATTGAATTAAAAGTTTGTGGAAAAATCTCAGATTTTTTAAAAGATAATTTTGTTGAAGACTTAACTTATATTGAGAAAAAAAATAAAATGAAAATAGATATAATAACTGACAATAAACTTATTATTCCTGAATATATTATTGATATTAAGAATAAATCAAACAAAACCATAAAAATAGTTGAGCAATTCGAAGAGTTGAAAAATATAAATCAACTTAATAAAGAAAAAAAAAAATCTGAAATAATTGATAAAAAAAATTTTAATAAAAAAAAAAGATTTAAAAAAAAAGTTTTTTTTAAAAAAACTAAATAATACCTTCAGTTGGTGAAGAAGGGTTGCCCGCTAAACTTTTTACTATTCTTCCTGAAAGATATGATTGTCTTCCCGCAATAACCGCATGCTTAAATGCTAGTGCCATAACAAAAGGTTTTTTTGCCTTAGCAATTGCTGTATTTACTAAAACTCCATCACATCCTAATTCCATAGCTACTGCCGCATCAGAGGCCTGACCTAAACCTGCATCAATAATTACGGGTAGTTTTGTTTGTTTTCTAATAATTAAGATATTAGTTTTATTAAGAATTCCTAAACCAGAACCAATTGGAGCTGCTAAGGGCATAATTGCAGCTGCACCTAAATCCTCTAATTTTTTTGCCATCAAAGGATCATCGTTACAATATACCATAACCTTAAAACCTTCTTTCGTTAAAATTTCAGTTGATTTTAAAGTTTCAATCATATTTGGAAAAAGATTTTTTTTATCACCTAAAACTTCTAGTTTCACTAATTTCCATCCTCCAATTTCTCTTGCTAATCTTAGTGTTCTTAGAGCTTCTTCTGAGGTAAAACAACCTGCTGTATTAGGCAGATAAGTAATTTTTTTTGGATCTATATAATCCATAAGTAAAGGTTTTTTTTTATCAGATATATTTACTCTTCTAACAGCAACAGTAACTATATTAGCACCAGATAATTTTATAGCTTTAGCGCATTCAGACATATTCTTATATTTTCCAGTACCAACAATTAATCTTGAATTGAATTTTTTTTTACCTACGATTAGTTTATCAACTTTCAAATTTAGCCGCCTCCAATAAAGTGAACTACTTCAATATTATCCCCATTATTTAATCTAATTGTTTTAATCTTATTCTTATCAACGATTTCTCTATTTATTTCAATAGCAACTTTTTTTAATGGTAAATCTAATTCCTTTAACAAATCATGTAGCTTATATCTTGCTGAAATATTTTTAATTTTGCCATTTAATCTTATTTTTATTTTTTTTATTTTTTTCATCGTATATAAAAGCTGAATGAATAATAAAATAATTATTATTAATGGACCTAATCTTAATCTATTAGGTGAAAGAGAACAATCACAATATGGTTCCATAACTTTTGAAAAGCTAAAAGCTAATTGTTTAAAAAAAGCCAATGAATTAAATCTGGATATGGAGTTCTTTCAATCTAACATTGAAGGGGATATTGTAACAAAAATTCAAGAATCAAGAAAACAGTTTGATGGTGTTATAATTAATGCAGCTGCATTTACTCATACATCAGTTGCTATAAGAGATGCTTTAGATATTTTTAAAAAACCTATTATAGAATTACATATTACAAATATATATAAAAGAGAGGAATTTAGACACAAATCTATGATAAGTGCCGTCGTTACTGGAATTATTTGTGGATTAGGTGATAATGGTTATATTTTGGCCATAAATGCAATGCAAAAATTGCTTGAAAATGGAAATAGATAAAAAAATAATTAAAAAATTAATTGATGCTTTAGATGAGTTAAAAAAAATCTTTAAAAGGTGATGTTATTACTGATGTTATTAGTAATGAAGTTGAAGAAAAATTTGAAGATCCAAAATCACTTATTAGAAGTCCAATAGTTGGAACAGCTTATCTTGCACCTGAACCTGGTGCAAATCCTTTTGTAACGATAGGTAAAAAAATTAAAAAAGGAGATACAGTAATGATTGTTGAAGCAATGAAAACAATGAACCATGTTCCTTCCATAGTTGATGGTGTTATTAAAAAAATTTGTGTCGATGATGGTCAACCAGTAGAATATGATCAAATTCTAGTTATTCTTGAGTAATGTTTAAAAAAATATTGATTGCTAATCGTGGAGAGATAGCTGTTAGAGTAATAAGAGCTTGTAAAGAATGGGGTATAAAAACTGTAGCTGTTCACTCAGATGTAGATAGAAATAGCATGCATGTAAGATTAGCGGATGAAAGTGTTTGTATAGGATCTCATCAACCAATAAATAGTTATTTAAATATACCTTCGATAATGTCTGCTATTGAATTAACTAAATCTGAGGCTGTTCATCCGGGTTATGGATTTCTATCTGAAAATGCGAATTTTGCAAAAATTTTAGAGGAAAATAATATTAAGTTTATTGGAGCATCATCTAAACATATAGAGATGATGGGAGACAAAATTCAAGCAAAAAAAATAGCAAAAGAAAATGGTTTGCCAGTGATCGAAGGTTCAGAGGGAGGTGTAACAGATATTTCTAAAGCAAAAGAACTTTGTAAAAAAATTGGATTTCCTATTTTGATTAAAGCATCAGGAGGAGGTGGTGGAAAAGGAATGAAAATTGTTCATAAAGAGGAAGAATTTGAATCTCTCTTTTCAACAGCAAAATCTGAAGCTAAAAAATATTTTGGTAATGATGAAATTTATATTGAAAAATTTTTTCAAAATCCAAGACATATAGAAGTTCAAATATTAGCTGGAAAAAATAGAACAGTACATTTACATGAAAGAGATTGCTCTATTCAAAGGAGACATCAAAAATTAATTGAGGAAACACCCAGTCCTGTTTTAAACGATGAAATAAGAAAAGACTTGTTTGAAAAAACAGTCAAAATGGTTAGCAAAATTGGCTATGAAGGAGCTGGAACAGTAGAATTTATTTATGAAGATGGAAAATTTTATTTTTTAGAAATGAATACTAGGGTTCAAGTAGAACACCCTGTTACTGAAATGGTCACAGGTATTGATATTATCAAAGAACAAATAAATATTACATATACTGGTGAAACTGCTCTAAAACAATCAGACATAAATCCAAGAGGTCATGCAATTGAATGTAGAATAAATGCTGAAGATCCTAGCAAAAACTTTCAACCTTCTCCAGGTACAATAGGAATGTGTCATCAGCCCTCAGGATTTAGAACAAGAGTAGATGGAGCAATATTTCAAGGGTACAAAGTAACCCCTTATTATGACAGTATGGTATGTAAACTCATCTGTCATGGAAGAAATAGAATTGAAGCTATTCAAAGAATGAATAGATCGCTAGATGAATTTGTTATAGAAGGGATTACTACAACAATTCCATTACATAAAAAATTATTAAACCACAAAAAATTTATAAATTCTGATTTTAATGTTAGCTGGCTAGATAATGAGAAAATTATTTAATAGCAATTTACTAACCATATATCATAAACCGGATGATCGAAGGGTATTATGGATGGACTTGATGAAAACATCCAGTTATTAAAAACATAAACTTTATCATTATCATTTTTAGTTAAGTCTCTCACTTGAATATAAGCTTTTATTTCAGGATTATCATCAAATTTAGAGTTGGTGCATTTCATGCTTTTTATTGCAATATCTTTATAAATTAATTCTTCACCGTTAATTAAATTTATTAGATCATTTTTTGAACTTATCTTATCTAAAATTTTAATACTTGTGTTTTTACCACTTAAACTATCTTTAGATTTAGAAAAGCTAAATTGAACTGTACTTATAAGAATAATTAAAGATATTAAAAGTATATCAAGATTTCCAACTTTTATATTTTTTATCAATTGCATCCTGTTTATTTTTATTAGGATAATATGCTGCCTCTGTTCCTGTTAAATTTGATTTATGAGATTTTTGCCACTCATATTTTTTTAATTCATGATTTTTTTCTATTCTATTTTTCATAAAATGAATCCAAGAATACCATTCTACTGGTATTTTAGTTGCGTCTATTTCATTTGAGTAAATAACCCATCTTTTCCCGTTTTTACTCTCGTAATATTTATTACCGTAACTATCTATTCCTACTAATTTTCCAAACAAGATTGTTTTTATTCTTGTTCCAAATGTATCTTGGTTCCACCAAATGAAAATTTTTTTAAAGATTGTCAACATGTAAAAATATATTTAATTCAATTTCAAATTGTATAATTTAAATTAGACTAAAATAAGGATTTGTATATAAATTAAATGATTCAATATTCAAAATAAAAATTATAAATTGAGGTAAAATGGCAAAATATCTAGTTGAAACTTATTATACGTGTACATTTAAAGTTAATCATTATCTGGATGATATAAACGAAAATGAGCTTAAAAATCTTGAAAAAAGAGATGATGGGAAATTTGAAGTTCTAGAGGTAAAACTAGATAATAGAAAAACTAAAAGTTTAGACCCAAGTAGTAATAAAATTTCTGATAAAAAAATTGACCTAGTAACAAAAAATAATGAAATAAAAAAAGATAATCTTGAAAAGCCAATCACACAAATTTTTAATAAATCTGAAAAAACCAGTAAGAGATTTAGTATGCCAGATAGAAGAAAAGGTTATATTCAAAAAGCATCAATAGGCGATCATAAAGTCTATTTGCATACAGGTGAATATGAAGATGGTAAAATTGGTGAAATATTTATTGATACAAGTAAGGAAGGAGAACTAGTAAAAGCTTTAATGAATAACTTTGCTATAGCAGTATCTCTAGGTTTGCAATATGGGGTTCCTTTAGATGAATATATTAATGCATTTGTTGGAACAAAATTTGAACCATCAGGAAAGGTGTTTGGAAATGACAGAATTCTAAGTGCAACCT
The DNA here is from genome assembly GCA_902569055.1 of uncultured Pelagibacteraceae bacterium. Lineage (GTDB taxonomy): Bacteria > Pseudomonadota > Alphaproteobacteria > Pelagibacterales > Pelagibacteraceae > Pelagibacter. The sequence goes on from CACFSU010000018.1 coordinate 11,968, forward strand.
CAATTCTAGATTATATTTTTAGAGAATTGGCTATTTCGTACCAAAATAGAGAAGATTTAGCTCACACACCTACTATTGGTGAGTCAGAATTTGTTAATGATGATCAAGCTTCAGATGATCAAAACCAACTATTAAAAATTGTAAAAGATATAACTAGTAAAGGTTTTGTTAGAAATAATTATAAAAAAAATCTGGTAGACTTATCTGATGTCAAAATAAGCTTAAAAGGAAAAAAATAACTATTTTTTTATTTTTAAGGATAAACCCAGTTCTTTTAATTGACTTTCGTTAATATCGGAAGGAGAGTTCATCATTAAATCTTGAGCATTTTGATTCATTGGAAACATCGTTACCTCTCTAATATTTTTTTCATTTGCTAAAAGCATTATTATTCTATCTATTCCTGGTGCTATACCACCGTGAGGTGGAGCTCCATAACTTAGAGCATTTATCATACCGCTAAATTTATCTTCAACATCTTTTTTAGAATATCCTGCTATATCAAAAAGTTTATACATTAATTCAGGTATATGATTTCTAATTGCTCCAGATGAAAGTTCTGTTCCATTACAAACAATATCATACTGATATGCTTTCAAAGAAAGTGGTTTTGATAAATCTAGATTATGAATATCACCTTGAGGCATTGAAAAAGGGTTATGGCTAAATTTTATTTTTTTAGTTAATTCATCTAATTCAAACATTGGATAATCAACAACCCAGCAAAATGCAAAATAATCTTCTTGAATAAGATTTAACTCTTCTGCAATTTTTGTTCTAGCTAAAGATAAAATTTTTTCTACATCACTCTGCTTACCACAAGACAAAAAAACAGTGTCCCCCACCTTAGCATTTGTTAATTTCATAAGCTCGATTAATGATTCTTCAGAAAAAAATTTACCAATAGGACCTTTACCAGAAATTTTTTTATTTTTTTCTAATGTAAAATAAGCAAGACCAGAAGATCCCTGTTCTTTTGCCCAATTATCAATTCCATCAAAAAAGCTTCTAGGTTTATCTTTGGTATCTTTGGCAACTATACATCTTACAATTGAGCCTTTTTTTACAAGTTTTTTGAATATTTCAAAACTAATATCGTCCCTTTGAAATAACTTCGTTATATCAGAAATAATAATTGGGTTTCTTAAATCTGGTTTATCAGATCCATATTTTAACATTGCATCTGAATAAGTTATTTTAGGAAATTTTTCGAAAAGTATTTTTTTTTCAGAAAAATTTTTAAAAACTTTAACCATTAATTTTTCTACTACATCAAATATATCCTCTTGATCTACAAATGACATTTCCAAATCTAATTGATAAAATTCTCCTGGACTTCTATCTGCCCTGGCATCTTCATCTCTAAAACATGGTGCAATTTGAAAATATTTATCAAATCCAGAAACCATAACTAATTGTTTGAACTGTTGGGGAGCTTGAGGTAAAGCATAAAATTTACCTGGATTTAATCTACTGGGTACCAAAAAATCTCTAGCACCTTCTGGACTTGAAGACGTCAAGATTGGAGTTTGAAACTCCAAAAATCCTAATTTATTCATTTCCGACCTTATAAAAGAAATTACTTTTGATCTTAAAATAATATTTTGATGAATTTTTTTTCTTCTTAAATCTAAAAATCTGTATTTTAATCTAATTTCTTCTGAGTATTCTTGGTCACTAAACACTGGCAAAGGCAATTCCTTACAAGTTCCTAGTACCTCAAAGTTTTTAATTGTAACCTCTACCTCTCCTGTTTCAATATCTTTATTAACGGTTTCGCTAGATCGATCAACAACCTTTCCTTCAATTTTAACAACTGTTTCGAGTTGCATTTTTTCTAACTCATTAAATCTTGGATTATCTTTATTGATTATACATTGAGTAACTCCATAATTATCTCTTAAATCGATAAATAATAAATTTCCATGATCTCTTTTTTTATTGATCCAACCTGAAAGGGAAACGTCTTGATCAACTAATGTTTTTCTTAATTGATTACAGTTATGAGTTCTATATTTATTCAATTATTCTCCTAAAACCTCTTTTATAATTTTAAAATTAATAGGTTTTTTCATTTTCAAACTTAACTCGTCAACCTTATATATGAATTCAAATATTTTACTATACGATCTGTTGATTCTTTTAATTATAAAATCTATGAGTTTTTTATCTAATGATATTTGACGATCTGATAAATTTTTCAATATTAATGCAAAAATTAAATTATCATCTGGTTTTTCTATATTTTGTAAAAGAAAGTTTTTAGTT
>CACFSU010000019.1 GCA_902569055.1 uncultured Pelagibacteraceae bacterium
AAATAATGATCAATCATTTTTAAAAAAATCTTCACAGGATTTAATAAATTCTAGACCAACAGCAATTAATTTAAAATGGGCAGTGGATAGAATGATAGAAAAGCTATCAGGAGTTCACAGTGATAAAATTTTAGAAATTGCTATTAATGAAGCAAAAGTAATCTGTGAAGAAGATGTTAGATTTTGTAAAAATATCGGATTGAATGGACTTAAAGTAATTGAAGAAATTTATAATAAAAAAAAAGATACAGTAAATATTTTAACTCATTGTAATGCGGGTTGGCTTGCAACAATAAATTGGGGAACAGCAACTTCTCCAATATACCATGCACACAAAAAAGGAATTCCAATTCATGTTTGGGCTGATGAAACTAGACCTAGAAATCAAGGAGCTAACTTAACTTCTTACGAATTAAACGAAGAAGGAATTAAGAATACAATTATTGCTGATAATACGGGCGGGATTTTAATGCAAAGAGGAGAGATTGATATGTGTATTGTTGGTACAGATAGAACTTTAGCTAATGGAGATGTTTGTAATAAAGTTGGAACATATTTGAAAGCACTTGCAGCACATGATAACAACATTCCTTTTTATGTAGCGCTGCCTAGTTCAACAATTGATTGGAATTTAAAAAAAGCAAAAGATATTCCAATAGAAGAAAGAAACACTGAAGAATTATCACATATTGATGGCATTGATGAAGATGGACAAATTAAAAAAGTAAGAATTTATCCAAAAAAAAGCAAATCTATGAATTTAGCTTTTGATGTAACACCCGCAAAATATATTACTGGTTTAATAACCGAGAAGGGAATTTGTAAGGCCTCGGAAGGTGAATTAAGAAAAATGTTTAACTTAATGTATGAATGAAAAATTTAAAAGAAAAACAAGAAGTAATTGATTATTCAATTAAACTGAATACTACTAATTTATCTCCTTTGAGATCAGGAAATATTTCTGTGAGGGGCATCGAAGATGGTATTGAGGGTTTTTTCATAACTCCATCTGGAAAGAAATATGAGTCTTTAAAACCAGAAGATATTGTCTTTTTATCCTTAACAGAGGATAAAGATTTTTTATCCTGGTTTAATTCTGGAAAAAATCCTTCATCTGAGTGGAGATTTCATCAAGATATTTATAAGAATAAATGGGAAGCAAAGGCTATTGTTCATGCACATTCTCCACATGCTACAGCAGTTTCGACTCATGGTAAGTCAATTCCTCCTTTTCATTATATGATAGCTTTAGCTGGAGGTGACAATATTAGATGTTCAGAGTATGCAACTTTTGGAACACACGAATTATCAATGAATATTATTAAAGCTCTTAAAGATAGAAAAGCTTGTTTGATGTCAAACCACGGTCAGGTTGCATTTGGAGATAATCTTTCAAAAGCTTTTGAGCTTGCTTTAGAAGTAGAAAATATTTGCCAACAATATATTATTGCTTTAAAAATAGGAGAACCCAAGATTCTTTCATTAGCCGAAATGAAAAAAATTTTGGAAAAAGTAAAAAATTATAAAAGTGGATAATTTTTATGACAAAGGTTGGAGAGCACATCACTTTAGATATAATTGGAACTACCAAAGAATATGATCCTTCTAAATTTGAGAAAGTAATTTATAATATTGCAAAAGCAGCAAAAGTCACAATTTTAAATATTTCTAAACATAAATTTGAACCTCAAGGTTTTACAATTTTGGCTTTATTGGCAGAAAGCCATATTAGCTTCCACACTTTTCCTGAAAAAGGGATTATAAGTTTTGATTTTTTTACCTGTGGAAAAATTAACCCCTCTGTTGCTATTGATATTTTAAAAAAGGAGTTTGAACATAAAAGAATTGTTAAAAAAGAATTTAATAGAGATACAAGATCACTTTATCATGATATTTATAGCTCACCTGGATTACAAAAATCATATGTAGTAAATGATGTTTTAGAAGATTTTAAATCTAAAGTAGGTCAACATATTGAAATTTTAGATTTAGAACAATTTGGTAAATCTTTATTTATTGATGGAGAAATTCAAGTAGCGGCTTCAGATGAGCATTTATATAGCTCAACATTTGTAGGAGCGGGATTAAAATTAAATAAGAATAATGAACGTTCAGCAATTATTGGAGGAGGAGATGGTGGCGTTGTAAGAGAATGTATTTCAAAAAAATTTAATTTTATAGATTGGTTTGAACTGGATCCAGAGGTAGTTGAGGTCTGCAGTAAACATCTTGGGAACATTGGAAAAAAAGCTACAGAAAAAAATTCAGTAAAATGTGTTTGGGGTGATGCTTTTGAAAGTATTAAATCTATTAAAGATGATACTTATGATCATATATTTGTAGATTTAAATGATGATCAATTTTGCATAGATTTAGCTTCAAACAATATGGATTCATTGGTAAGAATTTTGAAGCCAAAAGGGGTCATAACAGCTCAAGTTGGAAGTCAGGATAAAAAACCACAACAAGTTGAAAATTGGCTAAATGTATTCAACCATCATTTTGGAAACACCAAATTATCAAGAGTTTATATACCAAGTTTTGATTGTTCTTGGAATTTTTCATCATCTATTAATCATTAATTTTTCTTTTTTATTTTTAAAAATTATGGAATAATTCAATTATTAATTAATAGGAGAAATAATGAATAATTTAAAAAAAATATTATTTTCTGTATTAGCTTCTTTACTAATTATCGGAAATGTAAACGCATCTGATAAAATTAGGATAGGAACAGAGGGCGCTTATCCTCCGTGGAATTCAAAAGATGCTTCAGGCAAATTAATTGGATTTGAGGTAGAATTAGCGTGGTCACTTTGCAGATACATGAAAAGACAATGTGAAATTGTTGAACAAGATTGGGACGGAATGATACCTGCATTATTAATGAGAAAATTTGATGCTATCATGGCTGGTATGTCGATTACTGCAGAGAGACAAAAAACAATTACTTTTTCTCAAGGTTATGCAGACGAAGTTGCGCAATTAGCAGTAATGAAAGGATCTAGTTTAGAGGGAATGGATACTCCTTCAGGTATAAATTTATCTTTAGGTGGTTCAGATGTTAAAAAAACTTTAAAAACTTTAACAGGCGCACTAGCAGGTAAAACAGTTTGTGTTCAAACTGCTACAATTCACCAAAATTTTTTAGATTCAGGTGATGTCGGAAGTGTAAATGTTAGAACTTACAAAACACAAGACGAAGTAAATTTAGACTTAGCTGCTGGAAGATGTGATGCTGCACTTGCTGCTGCTGTTGCATTTACAGATTATGCTGAAAAATCTGGTAAACCTGTTGTTCTAGTTGGTCCTACTTTTTCTGGTGGAGCATTTGGAAATGGCGTTGGTGTTGGAGTAAGAAAAGGTGGAGATGGCGCTATCGGTGAAAGAGACGCTCAGATTTTGAATGATTTTAACAAAGCAATTGAACAAGCAAGAAAGAACGGAGACATTAGTAGAATAGCTATTAAATGGTTCGGTTTCGACGCTTCTATGTAATTTAATTTTAGATTTGGCGACTATAATATATAGTCGCCAAACTATATGAAACTTCTAGCATTTGGAAAGACAGGTTGGGGAGATGAACTTTTTTATGCTACCTTGATGACTATAGCTGTTGCTATTACAGCAATGCTAATTGGTTTTTTATTTGCACTAATATTTACACCTTTAAAATTATCAAAATATAAGTCATTAAATTTAATATCAAACTTTTATACAACTGTTATCAGAGGCGTTCCAGAATTATTAGTTATTTATCTTTTCTTTTTTGGAGGAAGTGGAGCAATAATGTATGTTGCTTCAATTTTTGGATATTTTGAATATATAGAGATTAACGCATTTGTTACGGGAGCAATTTCTATAGGAATAATTTCAGGAGCTTATTCTACTGAAGTTTTTAGAGGAGCTGTTCAATCTATTGATTCTGGTCAGTTTGAAGCTGCAAAAGTTTTAGGATTAACAAAGTTTGCACAATTTTATAAAATTATTCTTCCCCAAACTTTAAGATTGGCAATACCGAATTTAAGTAATGTTTGGCAGATAACACTTAAAGATACCTCATTAATTTCTGTTACAGGATTAGTTGAGATAATGAGACAATCGTACATCGCAGCTGGATCAACTAGAGATCCATTATTTTTTTATTCTTTCGCAGCTATTTTATATTTGTTACTCACCTTTTTAAGCATGAAAATTATCAACAGATTAGAAGTAAAATATAGCAGGGGGTATTGATGGATTTTGAATTAATGATTACTAGCTTTCCTAAGTTGTTAAATGCAGCTGTTATTACATTAAAACTTTTATCTGTTTCTTTATTTATTGGATTATTTATTGGTCTTTTATTTGCAATTTTAAGATTAAATAAAAATATTTTTTTAAATAGATTTGCTTATGGTTATTCTTATGTATTTAGAGGAACACCTCTATTGGTTCAGATCTTCATTATTTATTTTGGACTGGGTCAAATCGAATATCTAAGATCAACATTTTTATGGGTAATATTAAAAGAACCTTATTGGTGTGCTATTATTGCTTTTGCATTAAATACTGGTGCTTACACTTCAGAGATATTAAGATCAGCATTTCAAACAATTAAACCAGGCTTAATAGAGGCTGGTAAAAGTTTAGGAATTTCAAATAAAATAATTTTTTATAAAATTCAAATTCCAATCGCTATAAGACAGTCTCTACCTGCTTACGGAAATGAAATGATTTTGATGATGAAAGGAACTTCGTTGGCAAGTACAGTTACTTTAATGGATTTAACAGGAGTTGCTAAATATATTATTTCAACAACTTTTAAGCCTATAGAAGTGTTTATTGTTGCAGGTAGTATTTATTTATTTATGACTTTTTGTATCCACAATGTAATTAAATTCTTAGAAAGAAAATATACTTTTAATAGCTAGGATATTCTTTGATTTCTTTAGTTTTAGATCCTGTTTGATTGTTTATTTCTAGTTTAATTTTTGCTCGGTCATCATTTAAAAAATGAACATTTCTTGAAAGTTTAATAAAATTTTCTCCAAAATCTTTATTTTTTTCACAAAGTCTCTTTTCATCTTCTATAACCCATAATTTAGAGTTAATTTCTTTTAGAGATTGGTAAAGTTTCTTTAGTTTTTCATTTAGCTCCATATTTTGTTCTAATTGAACTTTCAAAATATTATACTCTTTATTAACAAAAATTAGTTTTTTTTGATCTTTAATTTTATCTTTCTTTATCTCTAAAATAGAAATTTTATCAAGCAACTCACCCACAGAAACTTCAATTAAAATTTTATTCATAATGTTTAATAGTATGTTAAGTTGTTTAAAATATGTCTAATATTTTAATTATTAAACATGGTTCTTTAGGTGATATAACGCAAGCAAGTGGAGCTATTCAAGATATTTATGAAAATAATATTGAAGATAATATTTATATATTAACAACCAGGCCTTATTTAGAGCTCTTTAAAAAAAATCCTTATATTCATGAGGTAATATTAGATAAGAGATTATCAAAACTTAATTTAATTTATTTATATTCATTAATGAAGCAGATAAAAAAATATAGATTTATTAAAGTTTTTGATCTTCAAAATTCTTCAAGAAGTAAATTTTATAAAAATATTCTTTATCCAAAAGCAAATTATGAAATTTGGTCTAGCTCATTAACAACATTACCAAAAGAAACAGATAAAAAAGAATTTGATAAATTATCTGTTTTAGAAAGATTTAATCACCAATTAAAAATGTCCGGCATAAAAACTGCAAATACTTTAAGACCAGATTTTAGTTGGGCTTCTTCAGATATAAGTGAAATCAAAAGTCAATATAATTTAAAAAAGTACATTCTATTATTTCCTTTCTGTTCCCCGCACTTAGCATTAAAAAAATGGCCTTATTATAATGACTTAATAAATCTTATTTCTAATAAGTTTGAAGATGAATATAAAATTGTTACAGCACCTGGTCCCGATGAGATAAAGGATGCTAAAGATATTAATGCAGTAGCTTTATTAGATAATGGAAGAGCCTTAGACATTCCTCAATTAACTTCTTTAATTAAGGATAGCTCATTTGTAATAGCCAATGATACTGGACCAGCCCATATAGCAGCGCACGTAGGCTCTAAAGGTTTAACCTTATTTGGTAAACACACTACAGCCTATAAAGTGAGTATTGAAAGAGATAATTTTAAAGCAATACAAGTAAGTGATTTAAATAATCTAAGTGCTGAAAAAGTCTTCGAAAGATTAACTCACTCTTTATCTTAATTTAAAATTTTTTTATATTCTTCTAATATTTTGTTCCATTGGAATTTAGAAGAATAATCTTTGGCATTTTTTCCAAGTTCTAAATATTTTTTATTTTCTATCATAGAATTTAAAGATGAATAAATATCATCCAAATTATTTCCATCACATATCAATCCAGTTTTATTATGATCTATTGCATCTGATGCTCCTCCATCTTTTCCACCAAGTGAAGGAATTCCATATTGTGCGGCTTCTATATAAGCTATTCCAAATCCTTCAACAGAAGTTTTATAAATAATTGAAGGCATTACAAAAATACTTGATTTAGCTATTAAGGCATTCTTTAGATTGTTACTGATATCTTTAAAAAACATAACTTGCGAACCAAGATCAAGTTTTTGAATTAATTTTTTTAAATTTTCCTCTTCATCACCATATCCGATGCATATATAGACAATATCTGGATATAATTGTTTTAAATTCCTTAAAGCCATAATAATTTTTTCATGATTTTTTCTTTTATCAAATCTAGAAACAGTAATTAATCTTGGTGTTTTTATTTTTAATAAGCTTTCAACTTTATCTAATGATTTTTTATCTAGTTCTTTTACCGAATTAACACCAGGATTTATGACTATAATTTTGTCTTTTTTTATTCCAATTTCTACAGCTAAATTTTTTGTATATTGAGAATTAGCTATAATTTTTTCGATACTATTTAAAACCTTTAAGACTCTATTATTTAATCTACTTCCTTTGGGATGGTTAATTTCTTTTCCATGAATTAAACAATACTTTTTTTTATTAGTCTTAAGTAATTCTAAACTTTTCCAATGATCTGCAATTATGCCATTAACTTTATTATCTTTAGAAATTTCATTAATTAGTTGAGCTTTTCTTATCTTCCTCAGAAATTTAATTCCACCAATTCTTTCTATTGAAAAGTTTGCTTCGTTATCAAATTTTTCGTGGTTTTCTTGAAAATCAGTAATAACTTTTACTAAAAAATTTTTGGACATCTCATTAGCCAAACCCCACATTAAACTTTGCATTCCACCTAATTCTGGCGGAAAAGCTCTAGTTACAATTAAATACATTAATTATTTTTCCACTTAATACTACACCCAGCACTTGGAATTTGTTTTTCAGGTCCTTTTCCCGTTTCAGAAATTTGCTTCATTGCTTTAATTAAATCACTTTCTCCTTCTCTAATCGGAACTAGGTTTTTAAGTTCCCTTAGTCGACCTCTATACTGAAGTTCTAAGTTTTTGTTATAACCAAAAAAATCTGGTGTACACACAGCATCGTAGGTTTTTGCAACTTCTTGTGTTTCATCAACAAGGTAAGGAAAATTAAATTGTTTGTTTTTGGCAAATTCAATCATATTTTCAAAAGAATCTTCAGGATAATTTTCCGAGTCGTTTGCACAGATTGCTACAGAATTTATACCTAATTCTTTTAATTTTTTACAATCCTCAACAATATCTTTGGTAACAGCTTTAACATATGGACAATGATTGCAAATAAACATTATTAAGGTTCCATTTTCACCTTTAATATCATTTAAAGAAACAATTTTATTATCAGTAGACTTAAGTTCAAAGTCATGAGCCTTTTGACCGAAATCACATATTGGCGTTTGTATTGGCATAATGTAATAATATATAAATTATGTTTTACGATTTAAAAGATAAAAAACCAAAAAACTCTGGCGAAAATTGGGTAGCACCAAATGCAACAATTATAGGCGACATAACTTTAGAAAAAAATACCAGTATTTGGTTTAATGCAACCCTAAGAGGAGATATTGAAAATATTTATATTGGTGAAGGATCAAATGTGCAAGATGGGAGTGTTTTACATACAGATCCTGGTTATCCTTTAAAGGTAGGAAAGAATGTAACCATTGGACATATGGTTATGCTTCATGGATGTACGATAGGGGACAATAGTCTAATTGGAATTGGTGCAGTGATTCTTAATAATGCTAAGATTGGAAAAAATTGTATCATAGGTGCAAAAGCTTTAATTACTGAAAATAAAGAAATACCAGATAACTCTTTAGTAATAGGTTCACCAGGCAAAGTTGTTAGAGAAGTTACTGATGAAGAAAAAAAAGCAGTAGCAGAAAATACTAAGCATTACCAAGATAATTGGAAAAAATATTCAAAATCTATTTTTTGAAGTTTCATTGTCACTCTATAAGTTGTAAGCTCGTCTACTGAAAAAACTATTAATTAACAAAATTGGACGAAGACAGTTTTTAAAAACTTCTTTATCAGGAATAGCTTTTGCTGCATTCCCAAGTATTTCTTTTTCACAATCTAATCCTGACGTTGTTGTTATTGGTGCTGGATCATCAGGCTTAGCTGCTACTGCTGAATTAATGAGAAGAAATATATCTGTTCTTTGTATTGAGGGGATGAATAGAATTGGTGGTAGATGTTACACTGACACAACATCTTTCAATGGACTACCAGCAGATCATGGCGCTCATTGGCTTCATGCTAAAAAAGGTAATGAACTTTATAAATTTGGTAGAGAAAATAAAGATAGATTTAAAATTTATGACGAACCTTCCACATCAGTCGTTTATGATGGAAAAAATAAAGTAAACGGAAGTACTTTTTGGAGCGCATATAAAAAAATAAAAAAGATTTATTCTGAAGGCGGCATAGACGAACCACTGATGAACAAAATCCCAGAAAAATTAAAAAAAAATCCTTGGTTTGACACAGCTCATGCAGCAATTAATGCAAGAGACTTTGATAATCTTTCTATTGCTGACGACAGTCTAAATTATGAAGATAATTATTGGGAAAGTGGAAATGCACTTTGTAGAGAAGGTTATGGAACATTGTTAGCATATTATAGAAAAGATGTTCCCGTTAAATTAAATACAATCGTAAGCGAAATAAAATGGGGTGGGAAAGGTGTTCAAATTGAAACTAACAAAGGAACAATCAAAGCTAAAGCATGTATCGTAACTACATCTGTAGGTGTACTAAGAGCAGAAAAAATAAAATTTTCACCAAAATTACATCCTAGAAAATATGAAGCTTTTGAAGGAATTACCATGGGACCATCCAATCGAGTGATAATAGAACTTAAGAAAAAATTTGTTAGTAAATTTAAAAAAGATACTAATTTTTATTCTAAAATTAATAGTAATGGTGCAAAATCACCAGAAGGAATTGGTTATGGTCTTTTAAAAATGGGTGGAACAAATTTATGTCTTTTTGCTTTAAATGGAGAATTTTCAAAAAGTTTAGAAAACGAAGGTAGTCAAGCGATGATTGATTTTGTCGTTAACCAACTTAAATCAAATTTCGGTTCTAAGTTTTATGATAAATATTTTGTTAAAGCTATAGCCACAGGATGGAATAAAAATCCATTCACTTTAGGTGCTTACTCTGGCGCAATACCAGGCAAAGCAAATTTAAGACCTAGATTAAAAAGACCTGTAGGTGAAAGAATTTTCTTTGCAGGCGAGGCGACAGCTAGCGCATATGGAACAGTTCATGGTGCTAACAGAAGTGGAATAAGAGCTGCAACTGATGTTTTTATATCGGATGCATTAGATTAGACTAGGGAACTAACCAAGCATCTTTGTTATTTTCTATATCAAATTTTGCTCTTCGATGACCTTTAGCTGCAAGATAAAGCCATTCAATAGATTTAATTTTACATTTAATTACAGTAAAGTTTTTATACCCTTCTTCGCTTTGTTCCATTGTATAATCGAAATCTTCTAATTTAGATATCATACCAGAAGTAGGATTTTCAGATGCAGTTCCTGGAGGACTATCAGTTAAATAACAACGTCTACTTATATGTTGAGTTTTTTTCCAAGACTCTTCTGTTGTTGAATTTTGATTATTAACTTCACACTCAACTTTAACCCTTAATTGTATCTTTTCTTCTTTGTCGTAAAAAACTAGAGATGCATTATTATTTTTTTTAAGAATATCTACTTTAGGAGATCTTAAATCAGTATGAAAATGTAAAAGTTTATTACCTCTATCTGATTTACGTAAAACTACAATTCTACCATCTACTTCATCTTGATGAGCACATATGAAAACAGGAATTCTAAATGGTGATCCTCTGTTAGTCACAGCATCATCTAGCATTGACCAATACTTATTTTGAATTTTTTCTAAATTTTCATAGTATGCTGGCTGCATACATTACTTTCTAAATCTTTTTATTAAACTTGATGTATCCCATCTATTTCCACCCAAACCTTGAACTTCACCATAAAATTTATCAACAAGTTCTGTTACAGGTAATAAGGATCCATTATTTTTAGCTTCATCCATTGCAATCTTTAAATCTTTTCTCATCCAATCAACTGCAAAACCAAAATCAAATTTATCATCAATCATAGTTTTGTATCTATTTTCCATTTGCCAAGATTGTGCAGCACCTTTTGAAATTACTTCAATAACATCTTCCATATTTAATCCAGCTTTCATTCCAAAGTTAATTCCTTCAGATAATCCTTGAACTAAACCTGCAATACAAATTTGATTAACCATTTTAGCTAATTGTCCACAACCAGCTTTACCAAGTAATTTCATTTTTTTGCTATAGCAATCAATTTTATCTTTTGCTTTATCAAAGTCAGCTTGATCCCCACCAATCATAACTGTTAATGCACCATTTTCTGCACCAGCTTGTCCACCAGATACAGGAGCATCTAATGCACCAAACCCATTTTTTTTTGCGTGATCGTAAATTTCTCTTGCAATCGTTGCTGAAGCAGTTGTGTTATCAATATAGATTGAGCCATTTTTTATTGTTTTAAAAGCTCCATTGTTACCAAAAGTAACTTCTCTTAAATCATTATCATTTCCAACACATGTAAATACATACTCAGCATCTTTAGCAGCCTCGGCGGGCGTTTCTGCTATTTTACCTTTGTATTCATTTATCCATTTTTCTGCTTTTGATTTTGTTCTGTTAAAAACAGTTACATTGTGGCCTCCTTTTGATATATAACCAGCCATTGGATATCCCATGACACCAAGACCTATGAAAGCAACATTACAAGTCATAAATTTTTTATATGTTTAAGAGTTTAAGTTTAAAAGTAATTATATTTGGCTTTATATTTACATTTTTTTCAAGCTTTGGACAGAGTTTTTTTCTTGGATTATTTAATTCGAGCATACGAGATACACTTTTAATTACGCAAGGACAATTTGGATCAATTTATGCCGCAGCAACTTTGTTAAGTAGTTTTTTATTAATATGGATAGGAAAAAAAATAGATGATATCAATATATTTAAATTTGCATTTTTTGTTACAATACTGTTATCATTTTCTTGTTTTTTCTTTTCAAAAATTTCTTCTGTAATTTTTTTATTTATGGCAATTTTTTTAATGAGATTTTCAGGTCAGGGAATGATGTCTCATACTGCTACAACTACTATTTCAAGATATTTTATAAAATCTAGAGGAAAAGCTTTGAGCACGTGTTGGTTTGGTCTCTCAACTGCTGAGTTTATTTTACCAGTTTTGATAGTATATTTATTAACAATAACAACTTGGCAAAATATATGGATTTCAATTTCAATATTAGTTTTAATTTTTTTACCCATATTTTCATTTTTTTTAATAAAAAATTTGAACTTTGATTCAAGAGAAGAAATTTATGATAAAGATTTTGTCGAAAAAAATATAAAACAATGGACAAGAATAGAAGTTTTAAGAGATTATAGGTTTTATGTAATTTGTTCAAATATGCTAGCAATGCCATGGATTGCTACAGGAGTATTTGTTTACCAATCATTTATTATAGAGTCCAAAGAATGGGGTACATTTGTGATAGCTCAATCATTTATGGCATACTCAATTTTATCTGTAATAACTTTATTAGTCTCAGGTTTTTTAATTGATAAGTTTACTAGTAGAAAATTATTAGTTTTTATGAATGTCCCTTTACTACTATCAACTTTAATATTGATTTATTTTGATAAATCAGTTTCAGCATTTATATTTCTTGGTTTAATCGGTATTTCAAATGGATTTGCTAATGTTTTAGGCTCATCCACATGGGCTGAGATTTATGGAGTAAAATATATTGGATCTATTAAAGCTTTAACAACTGCTTTAATGGTTTTTTCAACTGCTTTTGGAACTGCACTATTTGGTTTGTTAATTGATAAAGGATTTTCTATAGAACAAATTGCTTTAATTTCTTTTATCTATATTTCGCTATCATTAATTCTTCTATTTTTCCTTAGAAATAAGCTAAATCCTCAATATGTTTAAAAAATTTTCTTGATTTTTAAAGAGTCGCTCTATAGATACTGCCCATGGCAAGAATTACTGTAGAAGACTGTAGTGATAAAGTTGAAAGTCCTTACGAATTGGTTTTAGTCTCTAAGGAAAGAGCAACACAACTTAACTCAGGAATTGAACCAACTTTAGATAGAGATAACGATAAAAATACAGTTATTGCATTAAGAGAGATAGCTGAAGAAAAAATTAAAGTTTCTGATCTTACAGAAAGTGCAGTTTATAAATTAAGAAAACATGTTGAACAAGTTGATGAAGGCTCTGAAGATGATGAAGATATAGGCGACGATTTTGAAAGTTTATATAAAGGAGAAATTTCAAAAAGTGGAACTCCTATTCTACCATCTAAAAGAGCTAGAAAAGCTCCAGAAAAAATTCAAGTTTCTAAAGAGGATTTAGCAGAATTATCTCAATCAGCAAAACCTGATATAGAAAGTTCCGCAGTAGATGGAAATGAATCAGAAGAAGCAGATGTTTCTTTAGATGAAATATCTGAAACTGAAAGTTCTCAAGAAGCTGAAGTAAATTCAGAAGATAACGAACCTTCAAATTCTTAGAAAATAATATAAAATTATTAAATGAATAGGAAAGTATCAGTAGCACCTATGATGGATTGTACTGATCGTCATGAGAGATATTTTTTAAGAATAATTTCTAAAAACACTCTTCTATATACAGAAATGGTTGTGGATGAAGCTATTTATAGAGGTGATAAAAAAAAATTATTAGAATTTAATGTAAGAGAAAAACCTGTAGCACTTCAACTGGGTGGATCTACTCCTAAACTATTAGTTGAAGCAACTAAGATCGGAGAAGACTTGTGTTTATTATGAGTATAAACAGAAACTATTGAAGTTGGAATAATTATTGCAAATGATGTTCCTACTGCTAGGTGCATCAAATAATTCTTATCTATACCTAATGCTTCAAAAGTAAAAAATAAAAATGGTACTGTTATTAATCCACCACCTATGCCAAACAATCCAGCAAAAAAACCTACAGGAAAAGCTGTAGCTATCATTAAAATTATATAAAAAGAATATTGATTTGATAGAAT
>CACFSU010000020.1 GCA_902569055.1 uncultured Pelagibacteraceae bacterium
AAATTTAGGATATCAAAAAGTTAAAGTCATAAACTCATTTGCAGAATTAAGTGATAAAGGTTATTTTAAATTAGTATTTAATATAGACTCTGGAAAACAATATTATTTTAATGATTTCAAATTAAATTTGCCTGATGATTATAATAAATCTGATTTTAAAAATATAAATCAAATTTTTAAAAAATTAAAAGGTGAAAGATATTCATTAGATGATTTAAATTTGATATTAAGAGAAATTGACAATATTGCTTCTGCTAGATTGTATGATTTTATTGATGCAAAAGTTAAAGAAGAAATTGTTCAAGATAATAAGATTAATTTTACTTTTAATGTAGTTGACTCTGAAAAATTTTATGTTGAAAAAATTAATATATTAGGAAATCATCAAACTATTGAAGAAGTAATAAGAAATAGATTAATAGTTGATGAAGGTGATCCTTTAAATAGTCTTTTATATAATAAATCTATCGATAATATTAAAGGTTTAAGAATTTTTAAAAATGTAAAAGCTCAAACTAAAAAGGGATCAAATGATAATCTTAAAATTATTGATATAACTGTTGAAGAACAAGCGACTGGAGAAATTTCGTTAGCAGCTGGAATTGGTACTAGTGGATCAACAATTGGAGGTGGTATAATTGAAAAAAATTTTTTAGGTAAAGGTATTAATTTAGCTACTAATCTAGAAATTTCAGAAGATGGTATTAAGGGTCAATTTATATATTCTGAGCCAAATTTTGCTTATACAGATAATACTTTATTTACATCATTAAGAGCTACTACAACAGATTTTTTAGATGATTATGGGTACGAAACATCAAATACTGGTTTTTCAATAGGTACAGAATTTGAACAGTACGAAAATTTATTTTTTAGTCCTGAAATATCATTGGTTCTTGAAGATTTAAAAACTAATTCAAACGCCTCTACTCAGTTAAAAAAACAAGAGGGAACTTATGAGGATTTTTATTTTAATTATGGATTAAATTATGATTTACGTAACTCATCTTACAATCCTACATCTGGTTCTAAGACTACCTTTTATCAAAAATTGCCAATTGTATCAGACAATAATGAGATATCTAACACCTTTGTATTTACACAATATAAAAATCTTAATCAAGCTTCTGAAATGATCGGTAAAGCAAGTTTATATTTTGAGGCTGTTAATACATTAGATAGTTCAGACGTAAGAATATCAAAAAGAGGTCAAGTGCCTTATAACCGATTAAGAGGTTTTGAAAGAGGTAAAATAGGTCCAGTGGATAATACAGATTACATTGGAGGAAATTATGTAAGTTCACTAAACCTATCAACAAATTTACCTGGAATTTTAAGTACTGTTGAAAGTTTAGATTTCACATATTTTATCGATTTAGCAAATGTTTGGGGTGTAGACTACGATAGTAGTATAGATGATTCAAATATTATTAGAAGTTCGACTGGGATAGGAATGGATTTATTAACACCAGTTGGCCCATTAAGTTTTTCTTTAAGTCAACCTTTAACCAAAAAATCTACTGATAAAACTGAAACATTTAGATTTAATCTTGGCACAACATTTTAATGTTTAAAAAAATCAAATTATTAGTACTCATTATATTTTTTTTTTTAATTAAAACTTATTCCTTTTCAGAAAATAATATTTTATTTATTGATATAGAATATATTTTTGTAAATTCTAACGCTGGAAAAAAAGTTAATAATGAAATTGAATTAGAAAGAAAAAAAATTAATAATGAATTAGCTACATATCAAAAAAAAATTCAAGATGAAAAGGAAAAATTGATTAATCAAAAAAATATTTTATCTCAAGAAGAATTACAAAAAAAATCAATAGACTTAAAAAATCAAATAGACAAATATAATAAAATGTTATCAGATATGAATAATCAGCTTAATAAAAATAGAAATAAAGCTAAAGTTCAGTTTTCAAAAGAATTATCTACAATAGTTCAAAAATATGCCTCAGATAATTCAATAGAAATGATTATAAAAAAAGATAATATTTTGATAGGTAAAAATAATTTAGATGCTACTCAAGATATATTAAAATTATTTAATAAAAATGTAGAGTCTATTAAAATAAAATAATGAAATTAAATAAAAAAGAAATTATTAATTTATTACCACATAGAGAGCCAATGCTATTGATAGATGAACTAACTGATATTGTTAAACTTAAATCAGCAACTGCTATAATGAATGTTAAAAAAGATGCTTTTTATGTTAAAGGTCATTTTCCAGATAATCCAGTAATGCCAGGTGTATTAGTTGTAGAAGCTTTTGGACAAGCAGCTGCAGCTTTAACTGCACACGGCATAGATAAAAAAGAATATGAAAATAAGTTAGTTTTTTTAATGAGTGTAGAAAAAGCTAGATTTAGAAATCCTGTAATTCCTGATTGTAAACTTGAACTTAAAATAGAAGCTATTAGATCTCATGGACGAGTTTGGAAATACAAAGGTGACGCTTTTGTTAAAGGAAAAAGAATGGCTGATGCTCAATGGTCCGCAACTATCGTAGACAAAAATAATTCGAAATATTAGTTGATAATTATAATATCAAAATTTTGATATTAAGTTATTGTGATTAATCCTTTTTTTAAAAACACCGGACCAATTAATATAGAAAAATTACTTTCAAAAATTAGTATTGAAAATACTGAAAATTATAAAAAAGATAAAATTTTTGATATTAAAGACTTAACTATAGCAACAAAAAAAGATTTAACTTTTTTTCATTCTAAGAAATACTCTTTACTAGCATCCAAAACTAATGCATCTTATTGTGTAACATTGGAAAATCTTTCACATTTTTTACCGAAGACTTGTAAGAAAATAATTGTAAGTAATGTTTTGTTAACCATGGCAAATATTACTAAAGAATTCTATCCTAAATCAATTGTTGATGATTTTGATAATACTGCAAAAGATATATCCAAAACCTCATTTAAAAATAAAGTTAAATATGGAAAAAATGTTTTAGTTGGAAAAAATGTTAAAATAGGAAAAAATTGTTTAATTGGACATAATACAATAATTGAAAAAAATGTAATTATTGGCTCAAATTGTTCAATTGGCTCTAATGTGATTGTAAGAAATACTATTATCAATGATAATGTAAGTATTTTAGATGGTTGTGTAATTGGCAAAAAAGGTTTTGGTTTTTTTCCAAATAAAAGCAAAAATATAAGATACCCACATATAGGAATAGTAATTATTAATGATAATTGTGAAATAGGCTGTGGCTCAACTATAGATAGAGGCTCTTTATCAAACACAATTATTGGAAAAAATACTTTTTTAGATAATCAAGTTCATATAGCCCACAATAATAAAATTGGTGATAACTGCATAATAGCTGGTCAAGTTGGATTTGCTGGAAGTTCAATTCTAGGCAGTAATGTAATGATAGGTGGTCAGGCTGGTATTTCAGGTCATTTAAAAATTGGAAATAATGTTCACATCGGGGGAGGAAGTGGTGTCATTAAGGATATATCTGACGACACCAAAGTAATGGGATATCCAGCAAAAAATTTAAGAGAATTTATAAAAGAAAACAGATGATACATCCAACAGCAATTATAGATCCTAAAGCTAAAATAAATGAAAATGTTCAAGTTGGACCTTATAGTGTAATTGGTCCTAACGTTGAAATTGGAGAAAATACTATCATCCAATCACATGTAAGCATTTTAGCAAATACAAAAATTGGGAAAGGAAATAAGATTTATCCTTTTGTCTCAATTAACGATCCTCAGGATTTAAAATACAACAATGAGCCCACAAATTTAATTATTGGAAACAATAACAAGATTAGAGAGTATGTAACAATAAATCCTGGTACTGAAGGCGGAGGGGGTAAAACAGTAATTGGAAACAATTGCTTATTTATGATTTCTTCTCATATAGCCCACGATTGCCAGGTAGGAAATAATGTCATAATAGCAAACAATGTACCTTTAGGTGGACATGCGATCATAGAGGATAATGTTGTAATTGGTGGAAACTCAGCAGTGCAGCAATTTACCAGAATTGGTAAGATGGCAATGATTGGAGGAATGACAGGTGTTTTACACGATGTAATTCCTTATGGACTATCTACAGGAAATCGTAATTTTTTACAGGGGTTAAACTTAATAGGCTTAAGAAGAGCCAAGTTTGAAAATAAAGATATTCTTGGATTAAGTGAAGCTTACAAAGAAATATTTGCAACTAAAAATCTTACAGACAATATAGGTAAATTAAATGGCTCATTTAAAGACAATCCATTAGTCAAGAATGTAATTGACTTTATAACAAAAGATAAAAAAAGATCTATTTGCACACCTTTTTCGTAAAATGATAGGGTTAATTTTTGGTGATACTGATTTTCCAAATGAAATTCTTAAAACTATCAAAAAAAGAAAAATAAAATATTTGATAATTGATTTGTCAAAATCAAAGAAATTTAAACAAGATAGAAAATCTTATTCAGTTTCCTTAGGTCAATTTGGTAAAATCATTAATATTCTTAAGGAAAATAACTGTAAAAAAGTCTTATTTGCAGGAAAGGTAAACAAACCAAACTTTTCTAAACTGAAATTAGACTTCAAAGGCATTTATTATATTCCAAGAATTATCAAAGCATCGAAGCTTGGTGATGCAGCTATACTTAAAGAAATAATAAAAATATTGGCTCAAATTAAGATAAAAACCGAAAATTCACTTAAATTTAATCCTGAGCTTTCATTAAAAAAAGGTAATTATTCAAAGATTAAACCAAACAAAAAAGATCAATTAGATATTAATAAAGCAATTAAAACTTTAAATAGTTTAAGGCAATATAATTTTAGCCAGGGTGTTGTAGTTAGAAATAAAAACGTAGTTTCTATAGAAGGAAAGGGAGGAACTAAAAAAATGCTTGATAAAAGCAGAAGCAAAAAATTTAGAAATCTTGGAGTTTTAGTTAAGTTTCCAAAAAGGAAACAAGATCTAAGGGTAGATCTTCCAACTATTGGATTGAAAACTATCAAACAAAGTAAGATTGCTGGATTAAAGGGTATTGTTATAAAAAGTAAACAACATGTTTTTTTAGAAAAAAGCAAATGTATTAAATTTGCTAACAAGAATAGGATGTTTATTTCAGTAAAATGAAAAAGATATTTGTTTTAACTGGCGAACCTTCAGGTGATAAATTAGCATCTACTGTAATTTCTAAACTTAAACAAAATCATTCTGATATAGAGTATCTAAGTGTTGGAGGTTCTCATTTAAATTCACTTGGAGTTAGATCAATATATGATCTTAAAGAAATAACTTTTATTGGTTTTACCAGTGTCATCTTAAACTTATTTAAAATCAGAAACAAAATTAACGAAACTGTTAAAAAAATAATTGAATTTAATCCAGATATTTTGTTCAGCGTAGATAGTCCAGATTTTACTTTGAGAGTTGCTGAAAAAGTAAAAAATATTAATCCCAATATTAAAACAATACATTACGTAGCTCCTCAAGTTTGGGTTTGGAGAGAGGGAAGGGTTAAAAAGTTTAAGAAGTTCTTAGATCATATTTTATTATTATTTGATTTTGAAAAAAAATATTTTGATAAAGAAAATATTCCAAATACTTTTGTGGGACATCCGTTACTAGAACATGAGACAAATAACAAAATAGATTTATCTAACATCATATCAAATGAAAAAAAAATTATTTCTCTTTTTTCTGGTAGTAGATCATCCGAAGTAAATTTACTTTTACCCATCTTGATAGATTTTATAAATATGATGAATGCAAAATTTGATAATTTCACTTTTGTATTTCATGCCACTGATGAGAATAAAGATTTAATAAATAAAAAAATTAATAACGTAAGTTTAAAAAATGTTGAGGTTATTTCCGATGAAAATATAAAAAAACAAATACTAATCAAATCTATTTTCGCAGTTTCTAAATCTGGAACAGTTTCTCTTGAAATCTGTAATGCAAAAGTTCCTTCTATAATTATCTATAAAATGAATTTTTTAAATTTTTTAATTGTTAAAATGTTGGTCAAAATAAAATTTGCTAACATCATTAATATAATTAATAACAAAGAAATAATCCCAGAATTAATACAAAAAGAGTGTAATGCTAAAGAGATTTATAATACAGTTGTTTACTTTTTAAAAAATCCAGAATTAATGAAAAAACAAATCAATAATTGCGAGGAAACTTTAACTAAAATCAGATCAAAAACTTCATCTTCTGATGAAGCCTCTTCGGTATTAACTAAGTTTCTTATTAGTTAACCTTTTTGTTACTTCCTCTTTTCCAAGAGAAATAATTATATCATATATTCCAGGTCCAAATTTTGAACCTGTTAAAGCTATTCTCAAAGGCTGCCCAACCCCTTTAAAATTAGTATCATTTGATTTAATCAATTCGCTAACTATTGGCTCTAATGTTTCTTTGCTTGGTTTATCAACCCTGCTAAATTTAGCACTGAAATCAGAAATAACTTTTTTGGCCTTATCATCAATTAACTCAATATCATCCTGGTTAAAATTCACCTCATCTAATATTATATATTGACCATTATTAAATATATCTTCTAATGTTTTAGCTTTATTTTTTAGGAAGATTAGAGAATTTTTAATCTTATCTTTCTTATCTGGTTTAATTTCACTTTTATATAATTTGCAATACGCAATTAGTTGATTGAATAAATTATTTTCATCGATATTTTTTATATAGTGCTCATTCATCGATAAAATTCTACTCATGTCTAGCTTTGATGGAGATTTACCAATTCCTTCAAGATTAAAATATTTAATACTTTCATCTAAAGTGAATATTTCTTTATCTTTATTAGACCATCCTAATCTAAGAAGATAATTTCTAAGAGCATCAGGCATAATACCAATTTTAGAATAATCATCTAATGTAGAAGCTTTGTCTCTTTTTGACAGCTTCTTTCCTTCAATTGTGTGTATTAAAGGTATATGTGCAAAAGATGGTAACTCCCATTTCATAGCTTGATAGATTTGTATTTGTTTAAAGGTATTTATTTTATGATCATCACCTCTAATTATATGTGTCATATTCATTAGATGGTCATCCACGGAAGCAGATAAATTATATGTTGGAGTTCCATCATTTCTTAAAATAATAAAATCTTCAATAGCGTTATTGTCAATTTCAACGTCACCTTGAACTAAATCTTTTAATACAGATGTTCCATCTATTTTACTTTTAAATCTAATAACAGGCTTAATATCTTTTGGGGCATCAGCTTCTTTTTTATCTCTCCATTTTCTATTGTAAATATAGGGAATTTTTTTTTGTTTCGCTCTTTTTTTCTGTTCTTCTATTTCTTCACTTGAACAATAACATTTATATGCATAACCTTTTTTGAGTAATTCATTTACAACTTTTATATGATCTTCAATTTTTTTGGACTGTACATATTCTTCCCCATCGTAGTTTATACCAATCCATTTAAGAGATTGTATTATTTGATTTTTATATTTGTCTTTTGATCTTTCTTTATCAGTATCTTCAATTCTTAGATAAAAACTACCATTTTGATTTTTAGAATATAACCAATTAAATAAAGCTGTTCTCACACCACCTATATGTAAAGGTCCTGTAGGGGATGGAGCAAATCTAGTTGCTACTTTCTTCATTAAAATTGTTTAGACTATTTTTTTAGAAGTTTCTATATAAAGATACTAATACACCTTGAACTTTCACTCTATCTGGCCCAAAAATTTTAGTTTCGTAGTTTTTATTTGCACTTTCAAGTGCAACCACTTTTCCTTTTTTTCTAATTCTTTTAAGCATGGCCTCATGTTCATCTATTAGTGCAACTACAATTTTACCATTATCAGCTGTATCAGTCCTTTTGATAATTACAGTATCACCTTCATGAATACCAGCTTCTATCATAGAGTCTCCTTGAACTTTTAACCCAAAATAATCTCCATTTTTTTCTAAATTTGATGGAAGAGGGATTCTTGAAACTTCATTTTGTATTGCTTCCACCGGAGTTCCTGCTGCAATTTTACCCAAAACTGGTACTTCAGATTCCTCAGATTGATCTTTTTGATCATCTAATCCACCTTTAATTACGCTTGGTGAAAAACTATTATAAATATCATTAGCAGAGGCTGTTTCTGGTAGTTTTATTACCTCTAACGCTCTTGCTTTGTGAGCAAGTCTTTTAATAAATCCTCTTTCCTCTAGTGCACTAATTAGTCTATGAATTCCTGATTTAGATTTTAAATTTAATGATTGTTTCATTTCTTCGTAAGAAGGAGACACACCAGAGCTTCTCAACTTCTTGTTGATAAATAAAAGCAGGTTTTTTTGTTTTTTAGTAAGCATAAGAACAAATATCGTACAAAATATGTTCTACAAAAGTTCTCTACAATTAACAATAGTAAAAAAAGCTAATGAAATAGAGGCTTATTTGGTTATAGAACTGAAAAAATAGAATTATTATCAAGATTTTTTAAAAGCGATTCACCTATTAAAAAAGTTTTAATAGAAGTTTTAGAAGATAACTCAAGAAGCTCATTTTTTGTTTTAATTCCACTTTCTGAGATTAATGGACCAGAATGACTAACCAAAACATCATGAATATCATAAGTTGTATTTATATCGGTTTTTAATGTTTTTAAATTTCTATTATTAATTCCTATTAAAGCATTCTTAAATTTAAGTGCTTGTTTAGCCTCTTCAAGGGTATGAACTTCAACTATGACAGACATATTTAATAGTAAAGCTTCTTCATACAATTCATTAGCCAGTTTATCAGAAACTCCAGCTAAAATAATTAATATAGCATCAGCTCCATAATGTTTAGCTAAATGGACTTGGTAAGTATCTATAAAAAAATCCTTACATAAAATTGGAATGTGCATACTATCTTGTTTCATTGGATTACATAAAGATTTTATTTTATATATATGAGATAAATTTCCTAAAAAAAAATCTTCTTCAGTTAAAACTGATAAACAAGTTGCTTTATTTTTATAATATATTTTTGCTATATCCACAGGATTATAATTTTCAATTAATACTCCAGCAGATGGGCTTGCTTTTTTGATTTCAGCAATTATTGATATATTATTGTTCTTAATATTTTTTTCAATTTTCTTTTTAAAATTAACAAAATCAACAGAGTTAGGCATATGTTCAGATATACTTTCTAAAGGTTTTTTCTTTTTTAGTTCAGCAATTCTGATTTCTTTTTTTTTAATAATATTTTGAAGCATATTTTCAAACATTTTGAATCTTTTCTAAATGTTTAATTGTTTTTTTTGATAAGATATGTTCCCTTGCATTTTGATAGGCATCAGAAAAATTTTGATGAGTTTCATTAACTATCAATCCTGCAGCAGCATTTAAACATACTGCTTTAGAAAAATCATTATCTTCACCTTTAAATATTTCTATTATTTTGTCCGAATTAAATTTTGCATCATTTCCTACAAGATTTTCAAATTTAATTGCTTTAACATTTAATTCTTTTGGATCTATTACAATTTCAGTAATCTTTTTATCTTTTAATTGAATTATATTTGTTTTTGCATATGGAGATATTTCATCTAAACCATCTTCACTATTTACAATCCAAGCAAATTTTATATCTAAATTATTCAAAGCATTTGCAAATATCTTTAATAATTTTTTATTAAAAACCCCAACAACTTGTCGTTTCACTAGAGCTGGATTACTCAAAGGACCTATCATATTAAATATAGTTCTTTTACCAATTTTTTTTCTAGTTGGTCCTACAAATCTCATTGCACTATGATAGTTAGGTGCAAACATAAAACCAAAGTTATTATTATTAATTTGATCTTCAAGATTATTTGGCTCTAGATTTATTTTGATGTTTAAAGCTTCTAAAACATCACCAGATCCACATTTAGATGATACTGCTTTATTTCCATGTTTTGCTACTTTTACACCCATACTTGCGAGTAACAGCGCAGATGCTGTTGAAATATTAAGTGTATTCATACCATCACCACCTGTTCCACATGTATCAATACAATTTTCTACGTTAACTCTCTTTGATTTATCTCTTAAAACATAAACACCCCCAGCTATCTCGTCTGAAGTTTCACCTTTAGCAGATAACAATGTTAAAAAATCAAATATTTCTTTATCATTTGCATTACCTTCCATTAATATTTCGAAGGCTGCTTTGCTTTCTTCAAAAGTAAGGTTTTGCTGTTCTTTGATTTTATTTATGTAGTGTTTCATTAACTTTTAAATTTTATAAAGTTTTTTAAAATCTTTAATCCTAATTTTGTTTTAATACTTTCTGGATGAAATTGTACGCCATGTATATTATATTTTTTATGTCTTACACCCATTATTAATCCATCTCTAGTTTCTGCAGTAATTTCAAGATCTTTTGACAAAGTTTTTTTATCTATAATTAAACTATGGTATCTAGTTGCCTCAAAGTTTTTAGGTAAGTCTTTTAAAATTCCAGTTTTTTTCGATATAATTTTACTTGTTTTACCATGCATTAATTTTTTAGCTTGAATTATTTTAGAACCAAAAACTTGACCAATTATCTGATGACCTAAACAAACACCTAATATTGGTATATCTTTATAAAGAGATTTTACTATCTTTATACAATTACCAGACTGATTAGGGTTACCTGGTCCAGGTGAGATTACAATTTTTTTAAATTTTTTTTTTAGAATTTCTTTTGATGTAATTTTATCATTTCTAATTACATCAACATTTGTTTTTAAGGAAGATAAATAATGAAACAAATTAAAAGTAAAACTATCGTAATTATCTATCAATAATATTTTCATTATTTTAATGCATTTATTAAAGCTTTAGCTTTATTAACCGTTTCTTCATATTCTTTTATTGGAACACTATCAGCAACTATTCCAGCTCCAGCCTGAACATAAAAATTATTATTTTTTGCTACTGCAGTCCTCAGGGCTATACAAGTGTCAAATTCACCATTTGCTGAAAAATATCCAATGCCACCTGCATAGACTTTTCTTTTTGTGGTTTCTAATTCATCTATTATTTCCATAGCTCTTATTTTTGGTGCGCCAGAAACAGTTCCAGCAGGAAAACCAGCCAACAAAGATTTAAATTTTGAAAATTTCATATTATATTTCCCAACAACATTTGACACTATGTGCATAACATGTGAATATTTTTCAATAATAAAGCTTTCTGTAACTTTAACAGAATTAATTTTAGAAACTTTTCCAGCATCATTTCTTCCTAAATCTAAAAGCATTAAATGTTCTGATAATTCTTTTTTATCGTTTAATAAGTCTTTTTCATAATAAAAGTCTTCTTTTTTTGTTTTTCCTCTTGGTCTTGTACCAGCTATTGGTCTCACTGTAATTTTGTTATCTCTTAATCTAACTAAAATTTCAGGGCTAGCCCCTATAATTTGAAAATCTTCAAAATTAAAGAAAAACATAAAAGGAGAGGGGTTTGTAATTCTTAATTTTTTATAAATTTCTAGAGGAGTTTTAGAAATTTTGCCAAAACTAAATTTGCGGGCTTATTAGTTTTTATAATGATTATCCCGTTTGTTTTTTGGGGTATGGGCAGCATGTTCAGTAGTGGGAACACAAACACTATAGCAAAGATTAATAAAACAAATATTTCTACACAAGAATTTATGGATTATATAAATACCTCAAATATAACTCAAGAAACAATTAGAAAAAATATAAAAAATAATATCATTGAAGAATTATTATCAAGTTTGATTTCTAGAACATTAATAGAATTAGAGGTAATAGATTATAATGTTATTATTTCAGAAAGAACATTACTTAAAAAAATTAAAGAAAATAAAAATTTTGTAAACAAAGATGGAAATTTTGAACGAATAAAATATGAAAAATTTTTACTTGAAAATAATCTATCAGCACCTGCGTTTGAGATAAGATTAAGAGGTCGTGAACTTCAAAAAAATTTATTTGATTATATGAGAGCTGGAACTGTTTCTCCTCAATTTTTGATAAATAGATTA
>CACFSU010000021.1 GCA_902569055.1 uncultured Pelagibacteraceae bacterium
AACCATATCAAATTTTTTATCTTTCAATTCTTCTAAACTCCTAAGTGCAGGTTTAATTATAGTTTTAATTTTATGAGATTGTTTTGCTTTTTCAAAAAAGCTTAATGCTATTTTATTAGTCTCATTATTTTTATCTAATGTAATTAATTTCCCATCATCTGGTAAAGCAAGTGAAATTGAAAGTGCACTAAGTCCTGTAAAAGTTCCTATTTCAAGTACATTTTTAATATTTGAAACCTTTATCAATAAATGAAGAAAGTGACACTGATTAGGATCAACTTGCATTCTTTTTATGTCACCTAGTGATTTATTATAATTAATTATTTCTTCTTGAACTGGATTTAACTTTAAACCAAAATCATTAATATAATTTTGTAATTTCTCTGTGATATCAAGGTTTGCACCCATTGTATTAAAGCTTTTTCTTTAATATCTCATTTATTAATTGAGGATTAGCTTTACCACCAGATGTTTTCATTGCTTGTCCTACAAAAAATCCAAATAGTTTTTCCTTGCCTTGCTTATATTCAACAGCTTTGTCTCTGTTGTCATTAATAATTTTATCAATTAAAGCCTCTAGTGCTTTAGGATCACTTTGTTGTTTCAATCCTTTTTACCAGAATAATTTAAAGCATCTTTAGGCAAATATTCATTACCAATTTTGTTTTGGATATAATCTCTGAAAGCTGACACTGCATCTTTAGATAAGTTAGTTCCATCAGTTCTCATATAAGTGATCAAACCAATAGTTTCACCTTCTATTTCTATACCTTGATATAGTTTTTGTGCAATTTGCATTGTTCTGGACGCACCAAAACCCAATTTACTTGAAGCAGTTTGTTGAAGAGTAGATGTAGTAAATGGTCCAGAAGGGTTTCGATTAACTACTTTGCTTGAAATATCAGTTATATTAAATTTTTTCTTTTTGATATTTGATATAGCTGTATTTATCTCATCTTTGTTTCTAAATGAAAATTTTTCAATTTTATTGTTATCTAATTGGCTAATACTGGCAGTAATATTTTGATTTTTTTGATCAATAAATTTAATACTTAAGGTCCAAAATTCATCTGGTTTAAATGACTCAATCTGATGTTCTCTTTCTGTAATTAATTTTAAAGCTACGGATTGGACTCTTCCTGCAGATTTTGAACCTGGTAGCTTTGTCCAAAGTATAGGTGAAATATTAAAACCCACTAAATAATCTAAAGCTCTTCTTGCCATATAAGCATCAACTAGTAATGGTTCAATTTGTCTAGGGTTTTCAATACCATGGATGACAGCTTTTTTAGTTATTTCATTAAATACAACTCGTTCAATTTCTTTATCTTTTAAAAGTTTTTTTTCATTTAAATACTCTTTAACATGCCAAGCAATAGCTTCTCCTTCACGATCAGGATCAGTTGCCAGTATAATTTTAGATGAGTTTTTAGCTGCATCAGTAATTTCTTTTAGGTATTTTTTTGAAAAACTATCAACTTCCCATTCCATCTTAAAGTCTTGTTCTGGGTCTACAGATCCGTTTTTAGATGGAAGATCTCTAATATGACCATAACTTGCTAAAACTTTATACTTATCTCCTAAATATTTATTGATAGTTTTTGCTTTAGCGGGGCTTTCTACTATGACCAAATTCATAGTCTACAAACTACTCAAATGACCTAGATAGTCAAATTAATAAATTTTTGTCTTGGTTTCTTCTTTATTTTTTAATCTTTTAATATTTTCTCTGTGGGTAAAAAATATTAAAATAAACATAGTAGTAAAAAAAAATACCTGATTAAAATCAGTTAAAATTAATAAATATACAGGTATTGATGCAGAAGCAACCAAAGAAGATAATGATGAAAATCTTGAAATAGCAAAAATAATTAACCAACTAGTTATAAAAATTAATCCAAAGTATATATTTATAGAGCATAAAATTCCTAGATAAGTAGCAACACCTTTACCTCCTTTAAATTTGAGCCAAATAGGAAAAACATGTCCTAAAAAAGTGCATAGAGAAGCAATATATAGAAAATCTGGAAAATTAAATTTTATATAAATAACTGGTGTAATGGCCTTTAATATATCTAAAGTTAATGTTGCATATCCAATAATTTTATTACCAGTTCTAAGCACATTTGTTGCTCCTATATTTCCTGAACCAATCTCTCTAATGTTCTTTTTTAAAAAAACTTTAGTTAATATGAATCCAAATGGTATTGAACCCATAAGGTAAGAAATTACAATTATTATAAGAATTTCCATATTATAGCTTAAATAATTCTTTTCCTTTAACAAATGTATTTATAACTTTACCTTGAAGTTTTTTATCTTCAATTGAGGTATTTTTAGATTTTGAAATTAATTTATCTTTTTTTACAATCCAGGGTTTATCTATGTCAACGATACATAGGTCTGCATCATTACCTATTGAGAGGTTTCCTTTATCTATTTTAAGAATTTTTGCAGGATTAGAAGTTAATGATTTAATAATTGTTTCTAATTTAAGAGAATCATTATGATATAATTCTAAACTAAGTGATAGGAGAGTTTCTATTCCTGAAGCTCCTGTTGCTGCTTGAGAAAAAGTAAGTCTTTTTGATTCTTCATCCTCAGGTTTATGATCTGAAACAATAACATCAATTAATCCATCTTTTAGACCTTGGACTAATGCTATTCTATCTTCTTCTCTTCTTAGAGGAGGAGATAACTTTAAAAAAGTTCTAAAATCTCCAATATCATTTTCATTTAAGGAAAGGTTATTAATTGAAACTCCAGATGTAAATTTTACTACTTTTTTTCTATACTTGATTACTTCAACAGATTTTTGAGATGATAATTGTGATATATGATATCTGCATTTAACTTTTTCCAATAAAGTTAAATCTCTTTCTATTAAAATTCTTTCAGCAATTTCTGGTATACTCGACAAACCTAATTTAGTAGCTATTATTCCAGAGTTAATCATGCCGTTTTTTGCAAGTTCATAATCTTCAGCATGTTGCATAATCAAACAACCAAGATCTTTTGCAGAATTCATTATTCTTGACATTAATCTAGGATTTTGAATTGTTTTAATACCATCCGTAAAAGCAATTATTCCTTTGTTTTGTAGTAGGCCGAATTCAGTCATATTTGTACCTTCAATATTTTTAGTAAGAGATGCACAAGGGAATATATTAATTTTAGATTTATCTCTTCCTCTTCTTTTTAAAAAATCTACTATAGAAACATTATCTATAACTGGATCTGTATTTGGCATTGTCACAACTGATGTAACACCACCTGAAAGAGCAGCCTCACTTAAAGTTCTGAAGTTTTCTTTATATTCATAACCTGGTTCACCTACAAAAACTCTCATATCTACAAGTCCTGGGAAAATATATTTTCCTTTTAGATCTATTATTTTTTCTCTAATAGGTAGATTGTTTGTATTTACTTTTTTTCCTACTGCTTCTATTTTTCCAGATTCGTCTATAATTAAACCTCCTACTTCATTTATTGAATTATGTGGATCAATTATGTTTGCATTTATAAAATATTGTTTTTTCATTTTAGACAAAAAATTTTTAAACAAGCCATTCTTACAGCCACTCCAAGTTCAACTTGTTCTTTGATTACACTTTTATTGATATCGTCTGCTAATATTGTATCTATTTCAATACCTCTATTCATGGGACCTGGATGCATAATCAACGCATCAGATTTAGCATGTTCTAGTTTGTCAGGTGTTAATCCATAATATTCATAATATTCTCTATTTGATGAAAGATAAGAGCTTGACATTCTCTCGTTTTGTAATCTTAACATCATAACAATATCACAATCTTTCAAACCTTTTTTCATATCAGTAAATGCGTTTACACCAAATTTTTTCAATTTCTTTTGGCATTAAATTAGTAGGTGCCACAATGTTAACTTCTGCACCCAACATATTAAGTAAGTAAATATTTGACCTAGCTACTCTTGAATGAAGTATGTCGCCACAAATTGCAATTTTTAAACCTTCTATTTTTTTTTTTCGATTAATAATTGTTAAAGCATCTAATAAAGCTTGAGTTGGATGTTCTCTTCTGCCATCTCCCGCATTTAAAACTGCACAATTTACTTTTTGTGATAATAAGTTACAAGCACCAGAGTCTTGATGCCTTATTACAATAATATCTGGATGCATTGCGTTTAAAGTCATAGCAGTGTCTATTAAAGTTTCACCTTTTTTAATTGCTGAATTACTAATATTCATTGACATAACATCAGCTCCAAGTCTTTTACCTGCTAATTCAAATGAACTTTGTGTTCTAGTAGATGGTTCAAAAAATAGATTAATTTGAGTTTTTCCTCTTAAAGCATCTATCTTTTTATTTTTTACTTTGGTTAATTTTTATAAATTCAAGTGCTTCATCAAGTATCAAATTAACATCGTTAATCGACAAATCTTGAATACCTAACAGATGTTTTTGTGAAATTTTAATAGCTTTATCGGTTTTAATTGCCATTAAAACCAACTCTATAACTATAAACTTACATAATAGCAAGTATTAATTATTTAAAAAATCTATTGCGCCTTGCAAAATAAAAGCGGCAGCATTTTCATCTATTTTTTTTTGTCTTTTACTAAAATTAACATCAAGTTGACTAGATAAATTGAAAGCTCCTACAGTTGATAATCTTTCATCCCATAGACAAATAGGTAGATCAATACTTTTTTCTATATTGTCAGAGGTATCTTTTACAGACTGAGTAGAGCTACTTGATGATCCATCCATATTTAGAGGATTTCCTATAATAATCCCTTTTATATTATTTTCTTCAATTATAATCTTAAGTTCATTTATGAGCTCTTTAGCGCTGGTTCTATTTATAGTTTTAAATGGAGTAGCTATTAATTGTTTTTCATCACATATGGAAACACCAATTCTTTTAGAGCCAAGATCCAAACCAATTAATCTAGACTTATCTAACTTTTTTTTTTTAAATTCCTCTAAGGTGATCATATTGTATAATTTAAACTTAAGTGGTAGTTTGCGTCATATTTAAATAGTATATGAGCATAGATCTTAAAACAATAAAACATATATCTAAACTATCAAGAATATCAGTTGATGAACAAAAAGCAGAGAAATTAGCTGGTGATTTAAACTCAATTTTCAAATTCATTGAAAAACTTAATGAATTAAAAACAGACAACGTTGTACCTC
This sequence comes from uncultured Pelagibacteraceae bacterium, assembly GCA_902569055.1. Taxonomy (GTDB): domain Bacteria; phylum Pseudomonadota; class Alphaproteobacteria; order Pelagibacterales; family Pelagibacteraceae; genus Pelagibacter. The sequence continues at coordinate 5,187 of CACFSU010000021.1, forward strand.
TGACATCAGTTGTTGAAACTACTCTTAAATTAAGATCCGACAAGATTAAAAGTGAAGATATTCGTAAACAAATATTAAAAAATTCACCTCAAGATAATGAGGATTATTTTGTTGTTCCAAAGGTTATTGAATAATGTCAGATATTATAAAACAATCACTTTCAGAATTAGTTAAAAATATTAAAAATAAAAAATTATCTTCAGAAGAAGTTACAAAAGCATTTATTAATAGGTCTGAAAGATCAAAAGAGTTAAATACATACATTACTGAAGATTATTCATCTGCTTTAGAAAAAGCTAAAAAATTTGATCAAAAACCAAATCTAGAACTAAAGTTGCCAGGTATACCAATAGCAGTTAAAGATTTATTTTGTACTGAAAGTATTCGCACAACTGCTGGAAGTAAAATTTTGAATAATTTTGTTCCTACTTATGAGTCTACTGTTACACAAAATATTTGGAACGAAGGAGCTATACTTCTTGGAAAATTAAATTGTGATGAATTCGCAATGGGATCATCGAATGAAACTAGTTTTTTTTGGTAATGTTCAAAATCCAATTGATAAAAATTTGGTTCCAGGAGGTTCTTCGGGAGGCTCAGCATCAGCAGTTGCTGGTCAATTAACTCCAATAACTATTGGAACAGATACAGGTGGTTCTATTAGACAACCAGCTTCTTTTACAGGAACAGTAGGCCTTAAACCAACTTATGGAAGTTGTTCACGATACGGTATAGTTGCATTTGCTTCATCTTTAGATCAAGCAGGTCCTATGTCGCAGAATGTAAAAGATTGTGCGTTACTTCAAGAAGTAATTAGCACTTATGATCCTAAAGATTCTACTTCAATTGATTTTAAAAGAAATGAATACAGCAAAGAATTAACAAACAATATTAAGGGTAAAAAAATTGGAATACCAAAAGAATATAGAGTTGAAGGAATGCCAAAAGAAATTGAAGAACTTTGGCAAAAAGGTATTCAGTATGCAAAAGACTGTGGAGCTGAAATAGTAGACATATCACTTCCTCACACAAGCTATGCTTTACCAACCTATTATATTGTGGCACCAGCAGAGGCTTCATCTAATTTAGCTAGATATGATGGTGTAAAATATGGATTTAGAGCTAGAGGTGAGAACCTTATAGACATGTATGAAAAAACAAGGTCAGAAGGTTTTGGTGCTGAAGTTCAAAGAAGGATTATGATTGGAACTTATGTTTTATCATCTGGTTATTACGATGCGTATTACCTGAAGGCTCAAAAAGTTAGAAAATTGATAAAAAATGACTTTGATGAAGCATATAAAACTGTGGATGCAATATTAACTCCTTCAACACCAAGCTCTGCATTTAAAATTGGAGAGAAGAAAGATGATCCAGTCTCAATGTATTTAAATGATATATTTACTGTACCAGTTAATCTAGCTGGTTTACCAGGGATTTCTATCCCTGCAGGTCATGATGCCAAAGGATATCCATTAGGTTTACAAATAATTGGTAAAGCTTTTGATGAACAAAACATATTAAACATTGCATATGCAATGGAAGAAAAGATTAATTTTAAAAATAAGATAACTGATTGGTGGATTAAATGAGCAAAAAAAAATCAGAATATCTAATTAATAGAAAAGATAATCAATATGAAGTTATAATTGGATTAGAAGTACATGCACAAATTACCTCAGAGTCAAAATTATTTTCAACATCATCAACCAAATTTGGTGCTGAACCAAATACTCAAGTAAGTTTAGTCGATGCGGCATTTCCTGGTATGTTGCCTGTAATTAATGAGTTCTGTATAAAACAAGCAATCAAAACTGGCATTGGTCTTAATGCAAAAATCAATAATCGTTCAGTATTTGATAGAAAAAATTATTTTTATGCTGATTTACCTCAAGGTTATCAAATTTCTCAATTTAAAGATCCAATAGTAGGAGAGGGAAAAGTTTTTTTAGATATGCCTGAAGGCCTGAAAGAAGTTGGCATCGAAAGATTGCATTTAGAACAAGATGCAGGAAAAAGTATTCATGATCTTGATCCACAAAATACTTTTGTAGACTTAAATAGATCTGGAGTAGCTTTAATGGAAATCGTGAGTAAACCAGACCTTAGATCTCCTGATGAAGTAAGTGCGTATATTAAAAAATTAAGATCAATCATGAGATATCTTGGAACATGTGATGGAAATATGCAAGAAGGATCACTGAGAGCCGATGTAAATGTTTCTGTAAGAACTAAAGGTTCAAAAAAATTTGGAACTAGATGTGAAATTAAAAATGTAAACTCTATCAAATTTATGCAAATGGCCATTGAATATGAAGCTAATAGACAAGTTGATTTGATAGAAGAAGGCAAATCAATTGATCAAGAAACAAGATTATTTGATACAAAAAAAAATGAAACACGATCTATGAGATCAAAAGAGGATGCTCATGATTATAGATATTTTCCAGATCCAGACTTATTGCCTTTAGAGGTTTCTGATGAATTTATTAATAAGCTTAAAACTGAAATTCCTGAATTACCAGATGATAAAAAGAAAAGATTTATTGATGAGTTTAAGCTGACTCCTTATGAAGCTAATATTTTAGTCTCAGATATTGATACAGCAAAATACTTTGAAGAAGTTGTAGCTAAGATGGGAAAAAATAAAGATATAAAATTAGCAGTTAATTGGATTACAGGTGAGTTGTTTGCTGTTTTAAATAATAAAAATTTAGAGATTTCTCAAAGCCCAATAAGTGCAAAGAATTTGGCAATATTAGTTAACTTAATTAAAAATGGAACAATCTCAGGAAAAATAGCTAAAACAGTATTTGAATTAATGATGGATGGAGATAAAGATCCTCAAAAAATTGTTGAAGAAAAAGGATTGAAACAACAAAGTGATCCTAAAGCACTAGAGGCTTTAATTGATAAAATTATTAATGACAACAGAGACAAAGCTGTTGAATATAAGCAAGGCAAGGAAAAACTATTTGGATTTTTTGTAGGACAAGCAATGAAAACATCTGGTGGTAAAGCTAATCCTCAATTAATAAATGAGATATTAAAGAAAAAGCTTTAATACAATGGGTGCAAACCTTGATATCACAGAGAAATTACAAAATTATATTAATGATTTTGGTTTAAAGTTAAATCCAGTTCAAGAAGAAATAATTAATTATAATAAATCACTAGGTGACATTAAAAGAATGCAAGTTGATCCTAATCAGTGTCACTTTCTTCATTTATTGATAAAGGTTTCAAATATTAAAAATGTACTTGAAATAGGAACTTTTACAGGACTTAGTGCACTTTCAATTTCACTTGCTTTACCAGATGATGGGAAATTAATTACATTAGATAAAAATAATGAGACTAATAAAATAGCATTAAGCTTTTTTGAAAAAGCAAAACAATCTCATAAAATTAAAACTATAATTAAACCTGCACTTAGGAGTTTAGAAGAATTGAAAGATAAAAAATTTGATATGGTT
>CACFSU010000022.1 GCA_902569055.1 uncultured Pelagibacteraceae bacterium
AACTTCAGAAATATAACTTAAAAAAACTACCTCCTTATATTATAAATAATATTAAGAAATATAAAAATTGGATTGATTAAATGAAAAAAGGTTATTGGATAAGTTTATATACAAAAATTAAAAATCTAGATAATTTAAAAAGATATGCCGAAACAGTTAAGCCAATCATTAAAAGTTTTGGTGGTGTGCCTTTAGTAAGAGGAGGTAAATATCAAACTTTTGATGGTGATAGTTTTGTAAGAACTGTAATTTGGGAATTTCCTAACTATACTAAAGCAATTGAATGTCATAATTCAAAAGAATATCAAAAAGGTTGGTCTTTAGCAAAAAATACAACTGAAAGACATATGCAAGTCATTGAGGGATTTAATACTGAATAGGTTCTGGATCAATACTTCTCCACAAATACCATGTAGCTACAGAACAATAAGGTGAAAATCTTTTTTTTAATACTTCAACAAATTGCATAGGTGGTAAATAATTTTTTTTATAATTTTTTGAAATAGCTCTAAGAAGACCAATATCTTGTATTGGCCAAATATTAGGTCTATTGTAAGTAAATAATAATATCATTTCAGCAGACCATCTTCCAATTTGTCTCAAACTTGAAAGGTAAATAATAGCTTCTTCATCATTCATTTTAGTAATAAGTTTTGGATTAAAAGATTTATCTAAAAATTGTTTTGATAAATTTTTTATTCCTAGGACTTTTTGTCGACTTAAACCACACCCTTTTAATTGAGAAAATGTTAAATTTGAAACTGTTTTTGAATTTATTTTGTTCTTACATTTTTTTTTAAATTTAAAAAAAACAGAATTTGCAGCAGCAACACTTATTTGTTGACCAATTATACTTTTACATAATGAAAAAAAGATATCTCTTCTAGAAGTTAGAATGGTTTCTGAAGGATTTTTGTAATGTTTAATTAATCTAGATATCGTTTTGTCTTTTTTAGACAAGTATATTTTAGCTTTACTCCAATATTTTGGAACCTTAGTCATTAACTGTTTTTGAAGTAATAATTTTTTTATTATAGATTTCTCTCCTAAAAATTATTAATGTTGAAATGATTACTAAGAAAGCTCCAATTAATGTTTTAATTGTAGGAATTTCTTCCCAAATGAAATATCCAAAAATTATTGCAAATACTAAAGCTAAGTATTTTAAAGGTGTTACAAGAGAAACTTCTGAATATTTATAAGATTGACTTAACCACAAATTTGCTACTCCTCCAAAAATACCTATTAATGACAATATAATTAAATGATTAATACTAGGCATTACCCAGCCTTGGGGAATTGTAAGAAAACTTAATAATGTTATGGATAATGAAAAATAAAAAGAAATTAACCAGACAGGTTCTGTTGAGGATAATTGTCTAATCGCTATAGCAACATAAGAAAGTCCTAAACAAAATATTATAGGAAAAAAATAATATATGTTTAAATCACTGATGCCTGGTTCTGTTATTATTATAATTCCAACAAAACCTATTAAAACAGCCAGCCATCTGTAAATTCCTACTTTTTCACTTAATAAAAAAATTGAAAAAATAGTTGTAAATATCGGTGCTGCAAAAGAAATACTCACTACAGTTGCTAAAGGTAATTTTCTTAAAGCTATAAATATTGCAACTAAAGCTATTAAGCCTGAAATACATCTTAAAGCATGTAAACCAGGTCTTTTTGTTTTGTAAAAATTGTGAAGTCTATCTTTTGGTATTACAAAAAAATAAAAGATTATCCCAAAAAAACCTCTAAAAAACAAAACTTGACCTATTGGGTAATCAACAGACCATTTAACTATTACATCCATTAATGAAAATGCACAAATTGACATAAACATGTACAAAAAACCTAATTGATTTTTACTAAGCATATGAATAATTTGTAAATTAATTTTATTCATAATCAATGGAAATAGCTGTTTTAGCACTTGGATGTTTTTGGGGGCCTGAAATTAAATTTAGTAAAATTGAAGGTATAATCAAAACTGAAGTTGGATATTGTGGGGGGAATAACCCAATAACAACTTATAAAGAAGTCTGTTCAGGTAATACAAACCATGCTGAAGTTGTGAAACTTGATTTTGATGATAAAATTATATCATATGAAGAAATCTTAAAAATTTTTTTTCAAATTCACGATCCTACAACTTTAAATTCTCAAGGACCAGATTTTGGAACACAATACAGAAGTGAAATATTTTATTTGAATGATAAACAAAAAAAAGTTGCTGAAAAAGTATTAAAAAATTTAGATAAAAAATTATCTGGTAAAGTAGTCACTAAAATTTCTTTATTGAAAAATTATTGTCCTGCTGAAGAATATCATCAAAAATATTTAGAAAAAAAATAAGATGTCATTAGTTGAAACAAATTGGTTAGAAAAAAATATCAAAAATGTTAAAATTATAGATTGTTCTTGGCATATGCCTCAAACTGAAAGAGACGGCCTTGAAGAATATAAAAATCAACATATTCCAAATGCAATCTTTTTTGATTTAGACGATAACTCTAAAAAAAATATTGAACTTCCTCACATGTTAGTTGAAATAAATAGTTGGGAAAAAATAGTATCAAAAATGGGTATAAAAGAAGATGATGAAATAGTCATTTATGATAATTCAGATGTAATTAGCTCTTGTCGTTGTTGGTTTAATTTTATTTATTTTGGTCATAATCCTAAATTAGTACATGTTTTAAACGGTGGACTTAAAAAATGGATTAAAGAAAAAAAAAAAATTACTAATGATTTAACAAACATTCAAATATCGGAATATCAAAGTTTTGAAAAAAAAGAATTTGTTAAAAATAAAGAATCGATTGATAAAAATATTAATGAGCAAAAATTCATAGTGATTGACGCTAGAAGTAAAGAAAGATTTGAAGGAAAAGTTCCAGAACCACGCAAGGGTTTAAGAAGTGGAAGTATTAAAAATTCTTTTTGTATTCCTTTTAATTTATGTCTAAATAAAGATAAAACATTTAAAAACAAAGAGGAGCTAGAAAGTATTTTTCAATCTTGTTTAGAAAATATAAATGAAAAAAATATAGTTTTTTCGTGTGGTTCAGGAGTTACCGCGTGCGTTTTGGCACTAGCTTATTCTCTAATAAATGATAAATATCACCCTTGTATTTACGATGGCTCTTGGGCTGAATACGGCATAATTTAAATTAAATATGAAAAGATCTACTAAAATTACTTCAATAATAATTATTTTTTTTCTTATAATTACTGGTGTTGTTGTTTCTAGAACAATGATTGGCAAACATTTTCAAAAAAAATTTAGTAAAAGACCGCCCCCTGGAATAATAGTAAAAACCGTAAATCAAAAAGAATTTTATAATAAAGTTGAAACTTTTGGAACTGCAATACCAATCAGAACTAAATCATATAATATTGAGAAATATGAAATTATTTCACCAATTAAATTTAATAAAAAAGTAAAAAAAGGTGAAATAATTGCAAAATTAAAGACTAGGAATATTATTGCTCCATTTGACGGTATAACTGGAAAAAGAGATTTTTCAAATGACCTAGAAGTTTCTCAAAGCTCCTTAATAATAAATTTTGAGGATGCTTCTTCAATATATATAGATGTAGATATACCTGAGGTGTACGCGCCGTATATTAACAAAGGTCTAGAGGCTGAAGTAAAATTCTCTGCAAATAATCAAAAATTTTATAAAGGTATTGTGGAATCAACTGCTAGCAGAATTAACACAAAAAAAAGGTCTTTAGCAGCAAGAATCCAATTTGATAATTCAAATTTAGATATATTGCCAGGTTCTCTCTTGGAAGTTTCTATAAAATATAATAAAAGGAACTCTTTAAGTATTCCTGACACCAGTGTTATATTAGAAGGTAACAAAGTATATATCTATAAAGTAGACGAAAAAAATTTTACAAAAAGAATAGAGATTAAAATTGGTAATAGAAGTAAGGGTTACTTAGAAGTTGAATCTGGATTAAATATAGGTGATGTAATAGTAGCCGAAGGTTTAAAAAAAGTAAGACCTAACGGAAAAATTAAACCTATTAATAAATAATGTACTTAACAGATATAAGCATAAGAAGACCAGCTTTTTCATGGGTATTATCCCTAATACTAGTTGTATTTGGAGCTTTTGTTTTTTGGAAATTGCCAGTTAGAGAACTTCCTACTGGGTTGCAGCCACCAGTTGTCCAAGTTCAAGTTGAGTATGCGTCAGCATCTGCTCCTATAGTTGATGAAGAGGTTACCCAAGTTATTGAGGATGTAATTGGAGGAGCAGAAGGTATTAAAAATATAGATTCAAAATCAGAAAATGGAAAAAGTACTATCAATATTGAATTTGATACTGAAATGGATTTAGACGATGCAGCAAATGATATAAGAGAAAGAGTTGCAAGAGTCGTTAGTAGACTTCCATCAGAATCAGACCCTCCTAGAATTCTCAAACAATCAGCTGGATTTACAACTACAATGTGGTTAGCTTTGTCTTCTTCTACATGGAGTGACTTAGAACTTGGAGATTATGCTGAAAGATTTTTAGTCGATCAATTTTCAAGTGTTAAGAATGTTGGTAGGATTAGAACAGGAGGACTAAGAGAATTAAGTATTAGAGTTTGGATTGATCCAATAAAATTAGCTGCCAATAACTTAACTATTCAAGAAGTAGAGAATGCACTTAGAAATGAAAATGTACGTCTGCCGGCAGGAACGCTTGAAGCAAACAATGTTGATCTAACAATAAATATAGATAAATCTTATGATGATTTAGAAAAACTTAGACAATTACCTATTAATAATAGTAAAGATAATCCAGTAAGACTCTCTGATATTGCAAAATTAGAATTTGGACCAGTTTCCTCTAAGGCTTTATTTAGAGCTCAAAGTAAAAATGCTCTAAACTTAAAGACCGTGGGGATTGGAATTTATGCAAGAAGTGGTGCTTCTACTGTTGAATTATCTAAAGAAATTAAAAAAAAAATAGTAGAAGTAAAAAAGAATCTTCCCGATGATTTGAATCTAGAGATTGCTTTTAACAGAGCAACATATATTGGAGAAGCTATAAAAGAAGTTTATAAAACACTAATTATTGCCTTTATTTTAGTTGTTGTAATCATTTACTTATTTTTAGGAAACCTCAAAGCAGTAATAGTCCCGGCAGTTGCACTACCTGTAAGTCTTATTGCAACTTTTTTAGGAATTTATTTATTTGATTTATCAATTAATATTTTTGTTTTACTAAGTTTTATTTTAGCCATAGGAATAATAACTGATGACTCGGTTATTATGACCGACGCAATATACAGAAGAATAGAAAATGGAGAAACACCTCTTGTTGCAGCCTACAAAGGATCTAAGCAAATTACATTTGCAATAATTGCTACAACTCTAATTTTAGTTGCGGTATTTTTGCCCCTCATATTTATAGAAGGAATAGCAGGAACATTGTTTAAGGAAACGGCTATTGCACTTTCTTTTGCAATTGTAGTCTCTTCTTTTGTAGCTTTAACTTTGTCTCCAATGCTAGGTAGTAAATTTTTAGATAAAAAAACAAAATCTAATTTTTTGGTTAATTGGTTTAGAAAATTCTTTAATGGCTTCTCAAATTTTTATATTGAAACTTTAAGTTTTTGGTTAAACAAAAAAAAGACTATTATTTCTTTTATAATTATAATGATAGTTGGTTCTGGTGCATTATATAGTTATACAAAAAAAGAACTTCTACCACTAGAGGATAGGGGAGCGTATTTAGTTATTGGATTTACTGATGAAGGTAGTTCTTTTGAATATACTCAAAAAAGAGCTATAGATGTCGAAAAAAGATTAATTCCTTTATTAAAATCAGAAGATAGTCCTTATAATAAATTTTTAATGATTGTTCCAGGTTTCGGGTCAGAAAATAGTTTTTTAATTATTGCTTTATTAGATCACTGGAAAAATAGAAATCTAAATTCTCAAATTGTAATGAGGCAAGCCATAGGAAAAATAGTTACAGTTCCCCAAGCCGTAGCTTTTCCTATTTCACCTCAATCAATTAGGGTTTCTAACTATAACAAGCCTGTTCAAATGGTTATTTATGGAAATACTTATGATGAATTAAAAGAAATTCAAAATAAAATAATTCAATTGTTAAGAAAAAATGGAAATTTGTCTAGAATTGAGTCTGATTACTCTACAAATAAACCTGAAGTAAAATTAATAATAAATAAAAATAAAGCAAAAGATTTAGGAATATCTTCTCAAGCTATAGGTCAAACTTTAGAAACATTATATGGAGGAAAAACTGTTACAAAATTTAGTAAACTTGGTAAAGAATATCCAATAATTTTACAACAGTACTTAGAAGATAGAAAAGACAAAGAAAGCTTAAGTAAAATTTTTGTTAGATCTGAAAATACTGGAAGTTTAATTTCTCTATCAAATTTAGTTGAATTTAGAGAAGAAGGTTCAGCAAGCAAATTATCAAGATATAATAGACAGAGAGCTATTACAATTTCTGCTAATATAAGTGAAAATTATACATTATCAGAAGCGATTGAATATTTAGAAAATACTGTATCTCAAGTAGCACCAGATAAACAAATAACATGGAAAGGAAAGTCTGAAGAATTAAAAGAAACTAGCAATGAATTATATATTATTTTTGCATTAGCTTTACTAACTGCATATCTTGTAATGTCTGCAACATTTAATTCTTTTATTCATCCTTTTATAATTATATTAACAGTTCCTCTGGCTGTTTTTGGAGGACTTGTATTTATACAATTTCTTAATAGTTCAATAAATATTTTTTCTCAAATTGCTCTAGTAATCCTAATAGGAATATCTACAAAAAATAGTATTCTAATTGTTGATTATACTAATCAATTAAGAACGAAAGGAAGAGAAATAGAAAAAGCTGTTAAAGAAGCTTGTAGTTTAAGGTTCAGACCAATTATAATGACTTCTCTAAGTACAATGATAGCAATGATGCCATTAGTAATTGGAAATATAGGGCCAGGAGCTGGTGAGGGATCAAGGCTAGCTGTCGGAGCAACAATATTGGGAGGAATGATAATTTCAACATTCTTCACTTTATATGTAACACCTTCAATGTATTTAGCATTAGCAAAAAATACTAAAAGAATAGATGTTGTAGATATTGAGCTTAAAAAACAACTATCTAAAAAATAATATATTTATTTCTATTTAAATAACTTTTACATTTAGATAATTGTTTTTTATAAATATTAGATTGTTTTTCGACTTTTTTAGCTAAATCAATTACCTTTTTATTTTTTTTATAATTTTTATAGCCTCCCCAACCTTCATGATATGCAATATACTGTTTAAACGCATCTTTTAGAGATATTTTTAAAATTAATTTTGATTTATTTGTATACCAGCCAATAAAATCAACACTATCTTTGAACCTAACTCTTGTTGCAATTTTATTACCTGTTTCATTTTTATATTGCTCCCATGTTCCCTTTACTGCTTGAGAATATCCAAAAGAACTTGATGGTCTTTTAAAAGGTATTATTTTGAATATTTTTTTCCTAGGTGGCTTTGCTAACATATTAAAATCTGATTCCATCTTTATTATTGCCAATTGAATATAAATTGGAGTTCCCCATTTTTGCTCTGTTTTTTTAGCATGTTTATACCAAAAATATTTTTTATCAAAAATTTCACAACTATCATAAGTGTTTTGAGGAATAGATGAGCAGGAAGTAAAAAATAAGTAAAAAATAAGTAAAAATTTATTTGCAGGTTTCAATTTCATTTTTTATTTTTAAAATATTGATAAAATTTAAATACTAAAAAAACTAATAATACTCCTAAAAAATTTCCAGACAAATCTGAATATTCAAAATTTCTTTCTGGAATTATTAAATGGCAAAGCTCTAAAAATAAAGAAATACTAAATAGATAAATAAATAATAATCTACTTCTTTTTTTTTCAAAAGAAAAAATTCCTAAAGTAGCAAAAATTAAAAAAGCGTATAAATGATTTGATGAAACAAAAAAATTCGAGGTTAATTGCGGTTGCTTTTGAAAATCATTATAAACTATCCATCCCAGGATACTTCCGGGGAAAAGATATAATATAATCAATGCTATATTGAATATATGAAAAGGTATTTTTGTTAATAAATATATTTTTTTCATTTAACTAACATATTTTTTTTTATATTAAATTAATTGTAATAAAAATGAGTTATTTAATTCTTATTAGACATGGACAAAGCACCTGGAATCTAGAAAAAAAATTTACTGGGTGGGTAGATGTCGATTTAACTGATAATGGTAAATTAGAAGCAAAAAAAGCTGGAAATTTAATAAAAAATGAGAATATAAAAATTAAACATTATTTTTCTTCATTACAATTAAGAGCAATTAATACACTAGAGCTAATTCAAGAAGTTTTGGAAGATAATAAAAGCTTTAAAAAAGCATGGCAACTAAATGAGAGACACTATGGGGCTCTAACTGGTCTAAATAAAACAGAAATGAGTAAAAAATTAGGAGAAGATAAAGTATATCAATTCAGAAGATCTTGGGATCTTAGACCCGAACCTTTAGATATAAATAGCCCATTTCATCCTTCAAATATTAGTGCTTATAAAGAAGT
>CACFSU010000023.1 GCA_902569055.1 uncultured Pelagibacteraceae bacterium
ATTTAATTAAAAAATATGGAAGAAAAAATCTAGAAGAAGTGTTTTTAGAAATTATAAGAAATAAAAATGAATTTTAATAGAATTTATGGTCTTTTTTTAAGACATTTTTTTTTAATAACCAGATCTTTTCCCCGAGTTTTAGATTTAATATATTGGCCCTCAATTCAAATAACTCTTTGGGGCTTTATTTCAAATTTTTTTGCGGCTTATAGTACTTTCTATAACAGTGCAGTGGGCGTTATTCTCTCTTGTGCAATTCTTTATGATTTTTTATTTAGGACAAGCATTGGTTTTAATATGTTATTTTTAGAAGAGATATGGAGCAGGAATTTCACTAATCTATTTATTGCTCCAATGAAAATTAGTGAGATTATTATATCTTTAGTCTTTACAGCTTTAATTAGAGCGCTAATAGGTCTGGTGCCTGCAATATTAATAACTTCACCAATATTTGGAATATCTTTATTAGATTTAGGTTTGCCTTTAGCTTTTCTTTTTTTAAGCTTATATATTTTTGGAATTACACTAGGACTATTTGTTTCAGCAGGATTATTAAGATTCGGGCCATCTTTTGAAAACATTGCTTGGTCCACGATGTTCCTTCTTGCTCCATTTGGTTGTATCTATTATCCGGTAGAAATATTACCAGAAATTTTTCAATCAATAGCTTATGCTTTACCTCTAGTTTATATTTTTGAAGAAACCAGAAATATTTTAGTTAATCAATCTATAAATTATGAAAATATTGTACAAGCTTTTTACTTAAACTTATTATACTTAGCTATAGCAATTTCTATATTCTATTATTCTTTTGATAAAGCGAGAGATAAAGGTACTCTAATAAATATTGGAGAATAAAATGGTGCGCCTGCTAGGAGTCGAACCCAGAACCTCCTGATCCGAAGTCAGGCGCTCTATCCAATTGAGCTACAAGCGCATATAATATTATTATAACATTTTATGAAAAAAAAAATAAATTTGATTGTAAAAGATGATTACAAGAACCTACGAGTTGATGTTTTTATCAGTAAAATAGAAAGTAATCTTAGCAGAACTAGAATTAAAAATTTAATTTTAGATAAAAAGTTAAAACTAAATAATAAAATTATAATAGACCCATCTAAAAAAATATCAAATGGAGATACTATAGACTTAATTATACCTGAGCCAAAAAAGGCTTCTCTGAAACCATATAAATACAAATTAGATATAGTTTATGAGGATCAAGATTTACTTGTTTTAAATAAACCTGCAGGAATTGTAATACATCCAGGTGCAGGAAATTTTGATAATACAATTGTTAATGCATTAATAAACTATGATAAAAATTGTTTATCAAATATCGGTAATGAAATTAGGCCGGGTATAGTTCACAGAATTGATAAAAATACGTCTGGCTTAGTCGTGATTGCTAAAAATAATCAAGCTCATGAACATCTCTCTATTCAATTCAGTAAACATTCTATTACAAGAGTTTATCAATTATTAATTTGGGGAAAAGTGAGACCTTCTAAAGGAAAAATTGAAACTCTAATTACAAGAAGCTCTAAAAATAGACAAATGATGATGGTCAGTAATACAAAAGGGAAAAAAGCAATTACAAATTATAAAACTTTAGAAATTTTTGAAAACAAAAATACACCAACTTTAAGTTTGCTTGAATGCAAATTAGAAACTGGCAGAACTCATCAGATTAGAGTTCACATGAACTACTTGGGAAACAGTATTGTTGGAGATGATAAATATAGAAAAAAGTATAAAAAAATTAAAAATATTGACTCCTCTTTAGAAAAAAATTTAATCAGTCTAAATAGACAGTTTCTTCATGCAAAAACTCTTGGATTTATTCATCCAAAAAAAAATGAAGAAATGATTTTTAACTCATTTTTGCCAAAAGAACTGGAAATAATTCTAAAAAAAACTAAGAAATACAAATAAATAACCCGTTGAAAAATTTAAATATTTAATTAGATAGTTCATTTATGAATGCTGCTTTTAATAATAATTTTCCAGCTCTAAGTAATGAAGGTGGACTTTCAGCTTATCTTGAGCAAATTAAAAAATTTCCAATGCTTGATTCAGAAGAAGAATATATGCTAGCTAAAAATTGGCGCACAACTGGAAATATTAAATCAGCAGAAAAATTAGTTACTAGTCATTTAAGATTGGTTGCTAAAATAGCTATGGGTTATAAAGGTTATGGTTTGCCTGTAAACGAAATGATCTCGGAAGGTAATGTAGGCTTGATGCAAGCTGTCAAAAAATTTGAACCAGAAAAAGGTTTTAGATTGGCAACTTATGCTATGTGGTGGATAAAAGCTTCTATACAAGAATACATATTAAGATCTTGGAGCTTAGTAAAAATTGGAACAACTACGGCACAAAAAAAATTATTTTTTAATTTAAAAAAATTAAAAAATCAAATTGCACCTCAATCAGAGGGGGATCTAAAAGATGAACATGTTAATGAAATAGCTAACAAACTTGATGTGAGTAAAGATGAAGTTGTTTCAATGAATAGAAGATTATCAGGTAAAGAATTCTCTTTAAATGCACAAGTAGGCGAAGACGGTGATGAATGGCAAGATTGGTTAGTCGATAAAGAACTGGATCATGATTTAAAATTTGCTCACAGAGAAGAAATGGAGCAAAGAAAAGACTTATTAAAAAATTCGATTAAAGTTCTAAATCAAAGAGAAAAAGAGATTTTATACTCAAGAAGATTAAATGATAATCCAACAACTTTAGAGGATTTAAGTAAAAAATATAAAATTAGTAGAGAAAGAGTAAGACAAATAGAAAATAAAGCATTTGAAAAACTTCAAAAACATATGTTGTTGCTAGCTAAATCTAAAAATCTTTTACCAGTTAATTAAATTTCAAAAGGATTCTGAACTAATATTGTGTCGTTTCTTTCCGGGCTGGTAGATATACTCGAAATTTTTGCTCCTATAAAATCTTCTATTGCAAAAATATATTTTTTTGCATTTTCAGGTAAATCATCTATATTTTTAATTCCTTTTGTTGAGCTTTTCCAACCTGGAAATGTTGTATAGATAGGTTTTATCTTTAATTGATCTTCTGCAGCTGCTGGTAAGTAATTAGTTTTTTTTCCATCAATTTCGTATTCAACGCACATTTTGATTTCATCTAATTCATCCAACACATCTAATTTGGTTAATGCTATGCCGTCTATACCTGAAATTTTGATTGTTTGCCTTACAAGAACACCGTCGAACCAGCCACATCTTCTTTTTCTGCTAGTTACGGTTCCAAACTCTTTTCCACGTGAGCCTAATAAATCTCCAATATGGTTTGTTAGTTCTGTAGGGAAAGGACCTTCTCCAACTCTAGTAGTATAAGCTTTTGTTATTCCAAGAACAAAATTTATTGAATTAGGACCACATCCTGATCCAGTTGCAGCACTTGAAGCAACTGTGTTTGATGAAGTGACATATGGATAAGTTCCATGATCTACATCAAGTAAAATACCCTGAGCACCTTCAAACAAAATTTTCTTTTTTTGTTTTTTAAATTGATCAATTTTAAACCAAACAGGTTGTGAAAATCGTAATATTTTAGGGGCTATCTTTAGCAAATCAGATTTTAATTGTTCTTTATCAAAAATTTTATTTCCTAAACCTTTTCGAATAGCATTATGATGAATTAGTGCTGACTCTAGCCTTTGATCTAAACTTTTTTCAGATCTTAAATCCATTACTCTGATCGATCTTCGTCCAACTTTATCTTCATATGCTGGTCCAATTCCTCTTCTAGTTGTTCCAATTTTTTCTTTTCCTGCAGCATCTTCTCTAATTTCGTCCATTTCTCTATGAAATGGTAAAATTAAATTTGCTGACTCTGAAATAATAAAATTATTTATATTTACATCTACACCTTTAGATTTTATTTCTTCAATTTCTTTAAGCAAAGCCCATGGATCAACTACTACACCATTACCAATTATTGAAATTTTATTTTTCCTTACAATTCCAGAGGGAAGCAATCTTAGCTTATAAGTTACACCTTCTATAACAAGTGTGTGACCAGCATTATGTCCTCCTTGAAATCTAATTACAACATCAGCTTGTTCAGATAGCCAATCAACGATTTTTCCTTTTCCTTCATCCCCCCACTGAGACCCAACAACAACAATATTTTTCATTATTTAAATTTTCTATTTATTTTCACTGAGTTAAGATGATTAATTGGACCATGACCCTTGCCGTATTTAGGATTTGATTTAATAGCAGAATTTACATACTTAATTCCAAGCTCACAAGATTTCTTTATTGTTTTTCCACATGATAAAAATGTTGTAATCGCACTAGATAATGTACATCCAGTTCCATGTGTATTCTTCGTATTATATCTATTACTGTTAAAAATTTTTATATCTTCTTTATTTACAAAGACATCTTGAACTACTTTGTTATTTAAATGTCCCCCTTTAATTAAAACATTTTTAGCACCCCATTCAATTAATTTACCAGCCGCATAAACCATGTCCTCACTAGTTGTAATTTTAGTTTTACTTAAAACTTCTGCCTCAGGAATATTGGGTGTAATAAGTAATGCTTTTTTGATCATTTTAGATCTAATTAAATTAATTGCATTTTTATCAATTAATTTTGCTCCACCTTTTGCAATCATCACTGGATCCAAAACTATTTTTTCAAATTTAATAAAATTTAAAGCTTTTAAAACAGATATAATTACATTTGAAGAACTCAACATACCAATTTTAATAGCATCTGGTTTTATATCTTTAGAAGTAAATATAATTTGATTTAAAATTTCTTTAGGATTAATTTTAATAATAGATTTTACTCCCGTGGTATTTTGAGTTGTTACTGCAGTTATGGCTGTCATTGCATAAGACCCTAAAGCTGTAACAGTTTTTATATCTGCTTGAATTCCTGCTCCTCCTGATGAGTCAGATCCTGCGATAATTAGAATTTTTGATCTAGGTTTCAAGTTATTTAATTTTTCTTACAATGATATTTACACATTTAGAAAGAAGAGTTTTATTATCACTTTCTCCCATGACTCTTATTTTTGACTCTGTTCCTGATTTTCTCA
This sequence comes from uncultured Pelagibacteraceae bacterium, assembly GCA_902569055.1. Taxonomy (GTDB): domain Bacteria; phylum Pseudomonadota; class Alphaproteobacteria; order Pelagibacterales; family Pelagibacteraceae; genus Pelagibacter. The sequence continues at coordinate 5,083 of CACFSU010000023.1, forward strand.
CCAGAATTCTTCCATGACCTTTAATTAATTTTTCTACTAATTTTATAGTGTGTTTAATCTCTCTTTTATTAATTATACCTTTATCTTTAACATCAATGCTTTTTAATAACTGGGGAGTTTTTTTAAATTTTTTAAAAAATTCACTAGCTTTTTTTCCTTTTCTTAAAGCAAATAGTGACTCTAAAGCAACAAGCAAACCATCACCAGTAGTTGCAAATTTTCCCAAAATAATATGGCCTGACTGCTCTCCACCTAAATTAAATTTATATTTTTGCATTTTTTCTTTTACATATCGATCGCCAACATTTGCACGTATAAATTTTATACCTTCTGTTTTAAAGAATTTTTCTAGACCATAGTTAGACATTAACGTTCCTACAACACCTCCTTTTAACATTTTTTTATTTTTCCATCTTTTGGCTAAAGCAGCAATAATTTGATCTCCATCGATAATATTACTTTGTTCATCACACATAATAATTCTATCAGCGTCTCCGTCTAATGAAATACCAATATGAGCTTTATGTTTTTTAACTGCTGATCTAATTTTTTCTGGGAATGTTGAACCACAATTTTTATTGATATTTAAACCATTTGGATTTATCCCGATTGAAATTACTTTTGCTCCCAAAGATTTTAATAATTCAGGTCCCGCCTTATAACCAGCGCCATTTGCACAATCTATTACTATTCTAAGTCCTCTTAAATTGAATTCTTTAGAAAAATTTTTTTTTAAAATTTTAATATAATCTTTAGTTCCAGTTTCTAATCTTTTTACTCTTCCTAATTTGTCTGGTCTCGAAAGGTTTTTGCTTATTTTTTTATCTATAAGGCTTTCAATTTTCTTTTCAATTTTATCTGACAATTTCATTCCGTCAGGACCAAATAGTTTTAGACCATTATCATGATGTGGATTATGTGAAGCTGTAATCATAATTCCCATATTTGCTTTCATAACTTTTGTAAGCATCGCCAAACCATTTGTTGGCAAGGGTCCTAAGGTGTAAACATGCATACCTGAAGATGCCAATCCAGATACTAGTGCGGGTTCTAATGTGTAACCTGATAATCTTGTATCCTTCGCAATAATAGCTATTTGTTTTTTTTTTTTTTGAGATTTAAAATATGTTCCACTTGCCAAACCAAATTTAAAAAACATATTGCCATTAATATTTTTACTATTTGTAATTCCTCTAATACCGACAGGTGCTTTATTAGTGGGTCCCCCAGGGACAGGTAAAACTTTGTTAGCAAGAGCAATAGCTGGAGAAGCTGGAGTTCCATTCTTTACAATATCAGGCTCAGACTTTGTTGAAATGTTTGTGGGTGTAGGTGCATCTAGAGTAAGAGATATGTTTGAACAAGGAAAAAAAAATTCACCATGTATAATTTTTATAGATGAGATTGATGCTGTAGGAAGAAGTAGAGGTGCTGGTCTAGGAGGTGGTAATGATGAAAGAGAACAAACATTAAACCAGTTATTAGTAGAAATGGATGGTTTTGATACTAACGAAGGAGTGATAATTATTGCAGCAACTAATAGACCAGATGTTTTAGACCCAGCATTACTAAGACCAGGAAGATTTGATAGACAAGTGGTAGTTTCAAATCCAGATATAATTGGAAGAGAAAAAATTTTAAAAGTTCATGTAAAAAAAATTAAAATGGCACCAGATGTTAATTTGAGAACTATTGCAAGAGGAACACCAGGATTTTCAGGAGCAGATCTTGCAAACATAGTAAATGAAGCTGCATTGTTAGCAGCAAGAAAAAACAAGAGAATTGTAACTTTAAATGAATTTGAAGAGGCCAAAGATAAAGTTATGATGGGAGCAGAAAGACGTTCAATGGTTATGACTGAAGATGAAAAAAAATTAACGGCATACCATGAAGGTGGCCATGCTTTAGTTTCTTTTAATATGCCTAGTTATGATCCAATACATAAAGCTACAATTATTCCAAGAGGTAGAGCATTAGGTATGGTTATGAACTTACCAGAAAAAGATCAACATGGGCATTCTATAAAATATTTGAAAGCTAGATTAGCAGTATGTTTTGGAGGAAGAGTTGCTGAAGAAGTGATTTTTGGAAAAGATAATATATCTACGGGAGCAGGGGGAGGAAATGGATCAGATATAAATCAAGCTACTCAGCTCGCTAGAGCTATGGTAACAAAGTATGGAATGAGTGAGGAAATGGGCCCAGTAGAATATGGAGAAAATCAAGAAGAAGTGTTTTTAGGGAGATCAGTAACTCAAACTCAGTCAGTTTCAGAAGAAGTTGCTCAAAAAATAGATAAAGAAATTAGAAAGTTAGTTGATGAGGGCTATAATAAAGCTAGACAAATTTTAACAGATAAAATTGATGATCTGCATAAAATTGCCAAAGCTCTTATGACCTATGAAACTTTAACTGGAGAGGAAATTGAAAATATAATTAATAAAAATATTTATCCAGCAGATAAACA
>CACFSU010000024.1 GCA_902569055.1 uncultured Pelagibacteraceae bacterium
TTAGTAAAAACAATCTCATTTTTATCTTTAGCATTAATATATTTTTGAACTGAAGATCTTGTATTTTCATATAAATTTGTCGCTGCGACAGCCAAGTAATGTAAACTTCTTCCAACATTAGAAAATTGTTTAGAATAAAAGTCATTTATTCTATCTAAAACTATCTTCGGTTTTTGTGATGAATTAGCGCTATCTAAGTAAACTAAATCATTATTTTGAATTTTTTCATCAAAGATTGGAAATTCTTTTTTAATATTATCTATGTTCATTCTTTTAGACCAATCATATTTTTTATTAAATTTTTTATTTCAGAGTCAGTAATTTTTTCAACGACATCTAGCATAAAGCCATTAATCAAAAGTTCTTTTGATTGTTTGTAATTAAGCCCTCTAGACATCAAATAAAAAATTGAATTCTCGTTAAGACTTCCTGAGGCTGATCCATGTGAACATTTTACATCATCAGCATAAATTTCTAATTCTGGTTTAGCATTGAACTCCGATGTTTCATCTAACAATATCGTTTTACTTAATTGATAACCATCTGTTTTCTGAGCTTTTGAATTTACAAATATTCTTCCTTGATACGCAGCTTTTGAATTTTTTCCAAGTACACTTTTTATTAATTGATAACTTTTAGTATTTTCAACTAAATGATTAATTGTAGATCTTATTTCGTGTTGTTGATTTTCTTTTAAAGAAAAAATACCATTTACAAAAGCTGATGAATATTCACCTTTCAGATTACAATTTATTTCATTTTTAAAATATTTTGAACCTGCTGAAAAAATAAAAGTTTCTGAAATACTGTTTTTTTCTTGATCAATATTATTAAATGAATATTTAAGATTTTTATTTAATGATTTATCGATTTTATAATTTTTTAAAATTGAATCTTTTTTTAAATCAAAATGGTACAAAATATTCATAAAATTTTTATCAGTTGAATCATTGAAAAAATCTATTAACTTTAATGAGCTATTTTGTTCGAGCTCAAAATCTAATCTTAAATTAATATTCTTAGATTTCATTTTTTCATTAGTTAAGTGGTAAATAACTAAAGGTTTTTTTGTTAAATAACCTTTCTTAACTAAAATTTTATAATATTTATTTCTAAACGCATTATTTAAGTTAATTAAAGAGTTTTTATTGACAAATTTATCATTTATTTTTATAGCATCAAAAATTTCAATTTGATTTTCATCCTCATAATTAAAATCTATCTTTTCTATTCTTCCATTTATAAAAATAATTTTATTATGCTCTAAACCATCAATGAAAATAGATGTGTCAACTTTATTTGTTACTGAATAATCGTTATAAAAACTCAGCTCTCCAATGTCTTTTTTTATAATTTGGTTTAAATCTAAAAATTTCCAATTTTCAAGTTTTCTACCTGGAAAACCGCTTTCAATAAATTTATTTAAGTGATTCTTTTTAAATTCGATATCTTTTTTTGCCAAATTAGATATTTTTAAAATTTTCTCAAAATCTGTTTTTAATTGTTCTATCATTTAATTAAAACTTTCGTATCCTTTTTTTTCTAATTCAATAGCTAGTTCAGCATCACCAGACTTAATTATTTTTCCATTCATTAATACGTGAACAAAATCAGGTTTTATATACTCTAATAGTCTTTGGTAATGAGTAATGATTAAAAAGGCATTTTTTTTATTTCTTAGTGTATTAACACCGTCTGCAACTATCTTTAATGCATCAATATCTAAACCAGAGTCAGTTTCATCTAATATAGATAATTTGGGAGATAACATAGACATTTGTAAAATTTCATTTTTCTTTTTTTCACCACCCGAAAAACCTACATTCAATTGTCTATTTAATTTTTCTTCATCAAATTTTAATTCTTTAGATTTTTGTTTAACAAGTTTTAAAAATTCAATAGCATCAAGTTCTTTTTCTCCTCTAGCTTTTCTAATAGCATTTAGTGAGGTTTTTAAAAAAATGTTTGTATTTACACCTGGAATTTCTAAGGGGTATTGAAATGCTAAAAATATACCTTTGTGTGCTCTTTCCTCAGTTTCAAAATCAAATAAATTCTTATTTTCAAATAAAATTTCTCCTGAAACTTCATAGCCTTTTTTACCAGATAAAATATTTGATAATGTGCTTTTACCAGATCCATTAGGGCCCATAATTGCATGTACTTCGCCAGGATTTATATTTAAAGAAAAACCTTTTAAAATTGATTTATCTTCAATATTTGCATTTAAGTTATTTATTTTGAGCATTAACCTACGCTTCCTTCCAAACTAATGCCCACAAGTTTTTGAGCCTCGACCGCAAATTCCATTGGTAACTGTTGAAGCACTTCTTTACAAAAACCATTAACAATTAATCCAATTGCTTCTTCTGAGCTTAATCCTCTTTGTTGGCAATAATGCAATTGTTCTTCACTTATTTTTGAAGTTGTAGCTTCATGAGCAATATTTGATTTAAAATTTTTATTTTTAATGTATGGAACTGTATGTGCGCCACACTTATTACCCATTAAAAGAGAATCACATTGAGTATAATTACTTGAGTTTTCTGCTTTTGAATTAATATCTACAAGTCCTCTATAAGTCATGTCAGAGAATCCAGCACTAATACCTTTAGAAATTATTTTACTTTTAGTATTTTTTCCTAAATGAATCATTTTTGTACCTGTGTCAGCTTTTTGATGGTTGTTTGTTATTGCTATCGAATAAAATTCACCAATAGAATTATCACCTTTTAAAATACAGCTTGGATACTTCCAAGTTATTGCAGAACCAGTTTCTACTTGTGTCCAAGAAATTTTAGAATTTTTACCTTTACATAAACCCCTTTTAGTAACAAAATTATAAATTCCACCCTTTCCATTTTCATCACCTGGATACCAATTTTGAACTGTCGAATATTTAATTTCAGCATCATCAAGTGCAATCAATTCTACATTTGCTGCATGTAATTGATTTTCATCTCTCATTGGAGCCGTGCATCCCTCTAAATAACTCACATAACTTCCTTTATCCGCTATGATTAGTGTTCTCTCAAATTGTCCTGTCTCAGATGCATTAATTCTAAAATAAGTAGAAAGTTCCATCGGACATTTAACTCCCTCTGGAATATAAACAAATGATCCATCAGTGAATACTGCAGAATTAAGAGTTGCAAAAAAATGATCAGTAGTTGGTATAACAGTTCCTAGATATTTTTTTACAAGATTTGGATGTTTTAGTATAGCTTCAGACATAGAACAAAAAATAATTCCTTGTTTTGTTAATTCTTCTTTGAATGTTGTTGCTACCGAGACAGAGTCAAAAACTGCATCTACTGCTATACCATTTAATCTTGCCTGTTCTTGTAGTGGGATACCAAGTTTTTTATAAGTTTCCAAAAGTTTAGGATCAAGTTCATCAAGGCTTTTGGGTTTATCCTTCATGCTTTTAGGAGCTGAATAATAGTATAAATTCTGATAATCAATTTTTGGATATTTTGGTTTTTGCCAGTTAGGTTCTTTTAATTGCTTAAATCTTTTAAAAGCATTTAATCTAAATTCTAACATCCATTGTGGTTCTTTTTTAATATTTGAAATAAACTTAATTACATCTTCATTTAAACCTTTTGGTGCTTTAATATTTTCAATATCTGTTGAAAAACCATATTTATAATCTTTTAAATTTTCTATATCTTTTTCTCTAGTATCCATCTCTAAACTCTTCTTTCTGTATTATCTTTAACTAAATCTTCTAAACTTTTTTCTTTAAAAAAATTATTAATATGGTTTTCAAGCTCATCCCATAAATTATGGGTAACACATTTTGTTAATTTACCATTACAGCCTTTTTTTGATTCTTTATTACATTGAACTGTTTTTACTTTTTCATCTACAGCATCAAAAATGTTTGTGAGTTTAATTTCTTTAGTTTTTTTATTTAAAACATATCCTCCTTGAGTTCCTCTCACGCTTTTTACTATTTCTTTTTTTCTTAACTTTGAGAAAATCTGCTCTAAATAATCTAAAGAAATACCTTGTCTTAAAGAAATATCTCTAAGAGAAACTGGATTGAAATTGTCGAATCTAGCTAGATCTACTAAAGCCATGACCGCATATCTACCTTTGGATGTTAGTTTCATAAAAACCTTATTTTACTTGGTATATATAAACCTGACTAAAATAGTCAAGTATCATTGATAAAAAAAACTAACATTTAGTATCGCAGTTATGATAAATGTAATTTTTTTTTGAGAATAATAATCAATAGCAATTATGGATAATAAAATTTTAGAAATATTCATCCCTGGTCCAGCTGGAAGACTGGAATCAAAATATTATAAAAGTAAAAAAAATACCTCACCTGTTGCACTTGTTTTGCAACCACATCCTCAATATGGAGGTACAATGAATAATAAAGTTGTTGTTGAAACATTTAACACTTTTATGGAAAATGATTTTTCAGTTTGTCGAGTTAATTTCAGAGGGGTTGGTAAAAGTGATGGAGACTTTGATAATGGTCAAGGCGAACTAGCAGATGCAGCTGCTGCATTAGATTGGCTTGAAAGAGAAAATTTTGATAACTCGCAATGTTGGGTCGCAGGATTTTCCTTTGGATCTTTAATTGCAATGCAATTATTAATGCGAAGACCTGAAATAAATAGATTTATTGCAATATCTCCTCAGCCCAATGTCTATGATTTTTCTTTTTTATCTCCATGCCCAACCTCGGGATTAATGATATATGGCAAAAAAGATGAATTGGTTCCATTAGAATACATTATAGAATTAAATAAAAGACTGAGTAATCAAAAAGGAATTAAAGTAGACTTTCAATCTATACCAGATGCCAATCATTTTTTTTCTAAAAGTGAAAATACACTAGTTAAAAATCTAGATAAATATATTAAAAAAGAAACTGCACTCTATTAAAAGTTTTTTACTATTACTCCGCCAGTAGTTGGTTTTTTACAACCAGTCGTATAAGGAAATGAAATTGGCAATTTCAAAAAAGATCGTATAGCCAAATAAGCAAAAGCTTGTGACTCTACGAAGTCTCCATCAATTCCATATTTTTCTACAGGAAGTAAAGCTATTTTTTTAAAATTTTCAATTGCAGTATTATAACTTTTATTTTTATCTGTTTTTTGATGTTTAAAATCTTTTGTCTTTAAATGCTCTGTGCCTTGATTGGTAATTGATCTCATTAAATATTTATTTTTTCTACCTCCACCACAAACTAACCATATAGATGATCCTGAACTGCCTCCAGAATAAACTAAAGCTTTAGCAATTTGAGCAGCTGTAAAATCTGTTAAAGTTGAAGCACCATCCTCTAAAGAAAGACCTTTTACAAAAGATATATCAAAATCGTTTATATCCAATGATTCCTTATAAGGTGGACCAACGTTGAAATTTTCTAATGCTTGATTAAAAATTAAGTCATCAGTCTTACCAACATTGGCTAGCCCGCCATCATTATCAAATTTATTTTTTGATTTTTTTCTTACCCATTCATCAATAAGACAATTTCCAGGAGCAATATCACAAGCTCTTATAGTATTTAGAGCATTTGGCCTATAAAGATCTTCCCATTTAACTGTTTCTGTAATATTTGATATCCCTCCAATATTTAAAATATTTATTGAGTAATGCTCATTTAATTCTTTTTTTAAAAACTTATTAACCATGGCGTTATGAAAAATGGGCGCTAATGGTGCACCTTGACCTCCATTTTTTAAATCATTTTGTCTAAAATCATAAACAACTATTTTTTTTGTTAATTGAGACAGTAGCTTTCCATCACCTAGCTGTTTTGTAATTTTTTTCTTGCTATCATGAAATATCGTATGACCATGAAAACCTAAAAAATCTACTTCAATTTTGAAGTTAGCAAGAATTTCATTAACAGCATTCGCATGAAATAAGGTAATTTCTCTTTCCAAATCTTTTATTTCCTTAAAATAAGATTTTAAGTGATCTGCATTAAAGATTTTGGCCCTAATATTTATTAATTTTTGTTGTAGTTCGTGCCCGTACTCAAAATATTTATTCAATTTTGTTGAATATTCTCTATTGCCATCTGTCTCTATTATTGAAGCATCCACTCCATCCATTGAAGTTCCACTCATTAGTCCTAAAGCTGTATATATTTTGCCCATTATTATTTTTTTTTATCAAATATTGTATATTGTAGAACTATAGACTTATGAATAAATTTTTAAAAGAATTTAAAGATAGAGGTTTTTTCTATCAATGTACTAGTGAAAATGAATTATCAAATTTATTAAATAAAGAAAAAATCAATGGCTATATAGGTTTTGATTGTACTGCAGAAAGTCTTCATGTTGGTAGTCTACTTCAAATAATGTGTTTAAGACTACTTCAAAAACATGGGCATAGACCTATCGTATTATTAGGTGGTGGAACAACTAGAATTGGTGACCCTTCTGGTAAAGATAAAACAAGAAAAATATTAAATGAAAAAGAAATAGATAAAAATATTAAAAATATAGAAAAAATATTAAAAAATTATTTAGATGTCAAAAATCCAAAAACAAAACCAATTTTCGTAAATAACTATTCTTGGCTTAAAGGCTTAAATTATATTTCTTTTTTAAGAGATGTAGGAAAGCATTTTACAATAAATAAAATGTTAAGTTTTGATAGTGTTAAAACTAGATTGGAAAGAGAACAATCTTTAAGTTATATGGAATTTAATTACATGATTCTTCAAGCTTATGATTTTTTAGAACTAAATAAAAAAAAAAATTGTACCCTTCAAATAGGTGGTTCTGATCAATGGGGAAATATTGTAAACGGGGTTGAGTTAATAAAAAGATATTCCAACAAACAAGCTTATGGTTTAACAACTCCTTTGATTACATTAGCTTCAGGAACAAAAATGGGAAAAACTGAGGCTGGAGCAATTTGGTTAGATAAAAGATTTTTATCCGCATATGATTACTGGCAATTTTGGAGAAATACAGATGATAGAGATGTTATAAAATTTTTAAAAGTTTTTACTGATATTGAAATAAGTGAAATTAATAGTTTTCAGAATAAAAATATTAATAAATTAAAGATATTGTTAGCAAATAAAGCTACAGCAATGCTTCATGGTAAAAAAGCTGCTCAAAATTCTGAACAAGCTGCTAAAGAGGCTTTTTCCGGTGATTCACTCGGTTCTAATTTACCAACTGTTAAGATTAAATCAAAAGATTTTGATAAACAGATCAGTATTATAGATCTTATAATTTTATCTAAATTGGAAAATTCTAA
>CACFSU010000025.1 GCA_902569055.1 uncultured Pelagibacteraceae bacterium
AAAATAATTTTGATAAAGTAAAAAAACTATTAATAAAGTATAATTTTCAATTAATTAAAAGTTTTTATTTTCCAACACTTCATTATAAGGATATGCTTTTTATTAATACAAGATATAAAACTTTTAATAAACATGAGTAGTTTAACTTTATTAATACCTGCAAAATTTGAATCAGAGTCTCTTCCAATTTTTTTAGAAGAATTGAAAGATTATAAATATAAAAAATTAATTGTTCTTGATGCAAATGACAAAAAAACAATTGATTCAATAAATAAATTTGATGATATAGAAATTTTATGTCAAAAACAAATGGGGTATGGAAGTGCTTTAATTGAAGGAATAAATCATATTACAACAGAATTATTTTGTATTATTAATGCTGATGGTTCTATGAATCCTAATGAAATAAGTGGAATGTTAAATGAAATTAATAATAATAATCAAGATATTGTTTTTGGCTCAAGATATATGAAAAATGCAGGAAGTGATGATGATGACTTTATTACATTAGTTGGAAATTATATATTTACATTTATAGGAAAAATTTTTTTTGGTTTAAAGATTTCTGATATTTTATATACTTATTTAATTGGGAAAACTAAATTAATTAAAGATTTAAATTTAAAATCTTCAGATTTTAAATTTTGTATTGAACTTCCAATAAAAGCTAAAAGAAAAAATCTAAAATGTGTTTCTTATCCTTGCTATGAAAGAGGTAGAATTGGAGGGAAGAAAAAAGTTAATCCACTTTTAGATGGATTTAAGATTTTTATAGGAATGGCCTCTTTATTTTTTAAAAAATAACAAATTAAGTTCTAAAATACCTTAAAATTCTTAAAAAATTTAATTAACTGGTCAATTTTGTCCTCTTTAATTATGTTTCTGAGATTGATTATAAGTGCTAATCTTTTTTTATTAAATTTAATAGAGGGGAAAAAATGAGGATATTAAAAAGTACATTAGTTGCTGGTTTGATCACTACATTTCTATCTTTTTCAAGTTTTGCTGAAAAAGTTAAAATCGGAGATCCAGGCTGGACAGGTGCTACAGCAATAGCAAATTTACTTGCGGCAGTAGTTACTGATAGAATGGGTGGAGAAGCAGAACTTGTTCCAGGAAATAATACTGCAATTTATGCAGCTATTGACAGAGGAAAAGGAGAGATCGATGTTCATCCTGATATTTGGTTACCAAATCAAGAAGCTTATACAAATGATTTAGTTCCAAAAGGAACTTTAAAATTAAGCAGTAAACCTTACGAAGGTAATCAAGGTTATTGTGTTTCTCAACAATTTGCAAAAAAAATGAAAATCACTGCGATTGAGGATTTAGGAAGACCAGAAGTTGTGAAATCAATGGATAGTGATGGAAATGGCAAAGGTGAATTTTGGATAGGAGCCGATGGTTGGGCATCAGCTAATGTTAACCAAGTAAAACTTAGAGATTATAAATTATATGATGCAGGTATAGAACCTATCAGAGCTGCAGAAGCAGTTAAAAATGCTAGAGTTCTTGACTCAATCAAAAAAGGCGAAGGTTATGCATTTTATTGTTACAAGCCTCACGCAATTTGGGGAATGGCTGACGTAGTAATGTTGGAAGAACCTAAATATGATCCGGCTAAATATAAAATGATACAACCAAAAGCAGATGCTGATTGGTACAAAAAATCTTATGTTGCTTCTAAAGATGCACTTAAGCAAATCCAAATTGGATGGGCTACATCATTAGAAAAAAAATCACCAGCAATTGTTGAGTTTTTCAATAATTTCCAAATTACTGCAGACGATGTTTCTTGGATGGCGTACGAAGTTTCTGTACAAAAAAGAGATCCAGGAGAAGTAGCTAGACAGTGGATGGAAGAAAATTCAAAAACAGTTGATGGTTGGTTAGGTTTATAATAAACAACTGTTAAATAGTATTTACCTGGCAGATTACTCTGCCAGGTATTAAATCATATGTCTTCAGAGAGTTCAGGTCGTGATATACAAATTAAAAATGTTTGGAAAGTATTTGGTAATACTTCTAAAGAGGCATTGGATGCAATTCAAAATCAAAAAATTTCAAAAACAGACGCCTTAGAAAAATATAACTCAGTAATAGGAGTGTCAGATGTTTCTTTTGATGTTAAGTCAGGAGAAATATTTTGTGTAATGGGCTTATCAGGGAGTGGAAAATCTACTCTAGTAAGACACATAAATAGATTGCTTGAGCCGACCTCAGGTCAAATTTTAGTAGATGGTCAAGACATTATGCAGCTTAATAAAAAAGATTTACAAGAATTTAGAAATAAAAAGATTGGAATGGTATTTCAAAATTTTGCTTTAATGCCTCATAGATCCGTTATTGATAATATTGCAATGCCATTAGAAATTAGAGGTATTAATAAAAATCAAAGATATGAACAAGCAAATAAAATTTTAAATATTGTTGAATTACAGGGATGGGGAAATAAATATGCTCATGAACTTTCAGGTGGAATGCAACAACGTGTAGGTCTTGCAAGAGCATTAGCAGCAGACCCTGAAGTTTTGTTAATGGATGAGCCATTTAGTGCTTTAGATCCACTAATAAGAAGACAATTGCAAATTGAATTTATTAATCTTTCTAAACAAATGAAAAAAACAACAGTGTTCATTACTCATGATTTAGATGAAGCCGTAAAAGTTGGTCATAGAATAGCAATTATGAGAGATGGAATGGTTATCCAAATTGGAACCCCTGAAGAAATAGTTATGAATCCCTCAGATGGTTATGTTGCTGATTTTGTTAAAGGAATTTCAAGGTTGAAAGTTGTTGAGGCAAAAACAATTATGAAACCAAAGGAACTTTTTGAAAAAGAAAACGGGCCAATTCCTGAAAATTCAATTGAGATGAAAGAAAATGATTTATTAACTAAATTAATTGAAAAATCAGTTAAGAATAACGCCCCAATAATAATCAAGAATAATCATGGAAAAATGTTAGGAGTTATTTCTCAAAAGGATTTACTAAGATCTGTTGTGGAAGGTCATGATGAATAACAGAAAAGAAATAGAAATATCTAATGATGAGCAAATAAGAAATTTTGTAAAAACTAACCCCAATTACTATATTAATGAATTTAATAAAATAGGTAATAGTTCAAGATATGTTTTTTCATTCAACTTCAATACATTTTTACTTGGTTCCCTTTGGTATAGTTTTAGAAATATTTGGAATTGGGCGTTAGCTTTTTTAATTATAGAAACATTTGCTGTTGTTCAAATTGTCAGAGGTTTTTTTGGAAATATTAGTGCTGATGCTTATGTTAAAATAGACAAAATAAAATCAACTATAGAATTTAGGCAAAAACAATTAGAAGCAGCCATTGAAAAAAATTCAGATAAAGTTGAAATGTTTGAGAGAACAATTAAATCTTTAGAAGACTCTATAGCTGGCTATGTAATGGAGGCTCAAAGAATTGAGGCTTTAGGCTTTTGGATAGCTATTGGAGGTATATTATTATTTTTAGGAATTAGAGTTGCCCAAGCAATCTTTGCAAATTCTATTTTAGAAAAAAGATATTCCGAATGGTTATCTGACAAAACAATAGACCCAGGAATGCACATTAAAAATTATACATTAAGTATTTCTTTTGCTTTTGTGATTATTTTATTTTCAACTATTCATTATAGTTTTCCAAATTATATGGAAATAATGAAAGATTTTCCAACTCATCCAGACATAAGATTAAAATCTATAGCAGGTGTTGAGGGAGCTTTTGATTATGCAGTTATAAAAGGTGAAAAACTATTCGACGCAATTACTTACGGAATAAGGTCTGTTTTAGATTCTTTAGAACTATTGTTTGTTAAAACTCCATGGATAGTAATTATTAGTTCCATAGTTTTATTAACTGGCTTATCAGCTGGAGCTAGAGCAGCTATTTATTCTGGGGCATTTTTAGCATATATGGGTTTTTTAGGTTTTTGGATCAAAGCTATGACTACTTTAGCTTTGCTAGGTACTGCAGCTCTTCTGAGTATTATAATTGGAATTCCACTTGGAATCTATTGTTCAACTAGACCAAGATTTTATTCATTTATCAGACCAATAATGGATTTTATGCAAACTATGCCTGCATTTGTATTCATGATCCCAGTTATTGCTTTTTTTGGTACGGGCAAGGTTGCTGCAGTAATTATAACAATGATTTTTGGAGGAACTCCTGTAGTAAGATTAACAGTATTAGGTCTTAAAGGTGTACCACAAAATATAAGAGAAGCAGCGATAGCTTATGGAGCATCAAAATGGTATTTGTTAACTAAAGTCGATATTCCTCTTGCTACACCAACTATATTAGCAGGTGTTAATCAAACAGTTATGTTAAGTTTAGCAATGGTGGTAGTTGCTTCTTTGATAGGAGCCAAAGGCTTGGGCCAAGATGTACTTGAAGCTTTACAATATGCTAACGTTGGACAAGGTATTTTAGCAGGTATAGCTATTTTGTTTGTTGCACTATTATTAGATAGAATTGTACAAGGTAAAAAAAGAGTTTAAATAGATTTTATTTTTAAGCTCCTAAATTAATATTTCTGGATACATTAGTTTCCAACTGTGCGGGTTTTTTTAAATCTAAATTATTCATTATCTCAATATATTGATCAACATTGTTAACTTGTAATCTAGGGTTATATTTTTTTTCTTTTCCAATTGTACTCACTTTTTGGCCTTTATAATCGTGAGCTGGATATAAAAGAGTTTCTTCAGGCAATTTTAATAGTTTATTGAATATAGAATTATAAGAGTCTTTAGCATTACCATTTTGAAAGTCAGTTCTACCAGTTCCGTTAATTAATAGTGTATCACCTGAAAAAAGGTAATTATTCATCAAAAAACTATAACTATCTGACGTATGTCCTGGAGTGTACATTGCTCTAATTTTGAAATTATCTAAATTAATATATTCGTCATCTTTAACTTTAATTTCTACTGTATCTGCTGGTGTATTTTCACCCATGATTGTCGAACATTTTGTTATACATTTGAGTTTTGAAGCACCAGTTATATGGTCAGCGTGAATATGAGTATCTATGACCTTTACTAATTTTAAATCAAGTTCATTAAGTAAATTTATATATTCATTCACATTTTCAATTACAGGATCTATAATCAAAGCTTCTCTTCCATGTCCAGAAGATATTAAATAAGTATAGGTGGAAGACTTGGTATCGAATAATTGTTTAAAAATCATATTAACATAATAGCATAAAAGTACAAATTGACCCATTGTTTAAATATAATTTTAAAATATTTTTTATATATGAATAAAATAATAACTTTATTAATTGTATTATTTTTAAGTTCATTTGCATTAGCAGATGAAAACATGAAGATTGGTTCCAAAGGTAACTTAAATGATGTAACTCGCGTCATAAAAGTTTTTATGTATG
Source organism: uncultured Pelagibacteraceae bacterium (assembly GCA_902569055.1). GTDB lineage: Bacteria > Pseudomonadota > Alphaproteobacteria > Pelagibacterales > Pelagibacteraceae > Pelagibacter. The sequence continues at coordinate 5,415 of CACFSU010000025.1, forward strand.
ACAATTATTATTATCCTAGTTCATTTAAGATAAAAACTGGAGAAACTATTAAGTTTGAAGTAGAAAATGTTGGAAAATTAGTTCATGAATTTAATATAGCTAACCAAAAGATGCATATAGAACATCAGCTTGAAATGGAAAAAATGGTGGAAAATGAAATTCTTTTAAGTGACTTAATTGACAAAGATAAAATGAAAAAGATGGCAAAGATAGATAAATCTATGGGTCATTCTCATAGTAACAGTATCTTGTTAGAACCCAAACAAAAAGGAAATATCATTTGGAAATTTTATAATGCGGTTAACATTGAAATTGCATGTAATGTTCCTGGACATTATCAAGCTGGAATGATTGCTAAAGTTATTATAGATTAATCTAATGGATAATATAGTTAACCCCACTTTTAATTGGTCATGTAATCATACATGGAAAAGAAGTGCTAAAAATACTGCATGGTGTTTATTAGGTTGTGCAATTGGTGATTTTGGAACTATTTTATTTTTCCAATTAACTGAAATTTCATTTCCAATTTTAGGAATTATGACTTTAGCAGTCTTAAATGGTTTGATTACTAGTGTTATGCTAGAAACAATAGTCTTACTAAGGCAAAATCTTGATTTTTCTAAAGCTTTTAAAACAGCAATTGGAATGAGCTTTATATCAATGATCAGTATGGAAATTATGATGAATGCTACAGATTATTTTTTAACTGGTGGAGCTATTTTAACATGGTGGGTCATACCAATTATGCTTTTAGTTGGTTTTCTGACTCCATGGCCATATAATTATTGGAGATTAAAAAAATTTAATATTGTGTGTCATTAAAAAACTGGGATAACAAAACTTGGCTCTCATCAAATAATTATATTCAATCTTTTAATAGTTTTTTATTAAAACAAATTAAATTAGATAAAAATTCTCAAATTTTAGATATCGGATGTGGTAGAGGTAAAATTCTAGGAAATTTATC
>CACFSU010000026.1 GCA_902569055.1 uncultured Pelagibacteraceae bacterium
CTGTTGCAGCTGCTGAGTCAACACAAGTCGAATCTGCTCTAATAGGTTCAATTTTTTTTCCTCCTAATAACGAGCCAGAGTCGGAAGCTTCTTTAAATGCAAGTTCTGCCGATGCAGCCATAGCTGGAGTTAGAGATTCAATCGGACCAGTAAATCCTAAAATGATTCCCATTTTAATGTCTGCTATTGATTTTGTTCCAATAATAGAAACAAACATAAAAGCAGCGATAAATAGTTTTTTCATTATCTTCCTCTTTATTGTTAACAATTTATAAAAGATAAATTAAAGCCTATTTAAATAATTTTTCAATAAGCAAATTATATTTTTATCAGAAAAAGAACTGAGTTATTACTACAATATCACGATTAATAGAGGTAATTTATAGTAAACTAAAAGTACTTTTTAAATGTTTCATTAATAGACAAAACACCATAGTCATTTAATCCACCAATTATAAGCTGTAATGCCACTAGCAAAATAAACCCTAATCCAACATAGACTATCCATAAATGTTTTTGTATATAATTAGCCATATATGTTGCTAAAGCACCAGTTAGAACAACTGATAACATAAGTCCAAATATCATAAATCCAAAATATCCTTTTGCTGCAGCAACTACACCAATGACATTATCAAAACTAATCATGATATCTGCAAATAAAACTTTTCCAATACTGCTAATATACGAAGGTTCTTTACCTTTTTTTGTAGTGGATTTTACTTTTTTAATGTCTAATAAATCTTTTCTTAAATCATTTACTATCCAAATTAACAACAAGCCACCTAAAATCTTTATAAAATAAAATTCAAATAAAAAAGTTGCAAAAATTGCAAAGAAAATTTTAAAAACAAAGGCTCCAATTACACCCCAAAGAATTATTTGTTTTCTATTTTTTGGAACAAAATTTGAGGCAATAGATCCAACAATCACTGCATTATCTGCTGTTAAAATAATGGTGATAAAAATAATATTAGTTAAAATTATGAGTTCTTCAATCAAGATTAATTAATAAATTTAAATTTTTTTAATATTTCAATAAATAACATTTTTATAAAAAAGGCGATCAAATGAATGACCGCCTTATTAAAGTTTAATCTTTTTTATCTTTCAGACCAAGTAGGCATAGGATATTTTAGTTTACAAGCTGCTAACTCAAATGGATATACTGTGCAGTATTTTCCATTTTGAACCTGCATTAAAATACCTCTAGTCTTTTCGTTTTGACCATCTGCACCGAATTTAATTCCTCTGTAAGGAACTATCAATGACTCAGATGACATATCTAAATTAACTAGAGCCTGTCTGATTTTCTCAGGATCAGTAGATCCTGCATTGTTGATTGCATTTGCTAAAGCCATAAATCCAGTGAATGCTCTTGCAGGCACATCTGATAAATCTCTTCCACCAGAGTGTGTTTTGAAAAGATCATTTACAGTTCCGATCATAGGAATAGTTTTAGCTAAGTCAGTGTTGAAAGGTGATCTTGTAATCACACCTTCAGCTTTACTTCCCATTGTATCAATAAACTTAGGATCTGTATAACCAGCATTTTGAGCCACTAAAAGCTTTGGGTTGTAGTCTAGCTCTTTAGCAGTATTTAAAAATAAATAAGCATCTGCTGTATAAGAAGAAGGCAATAGAACGTCAGGGTTTTTTGATTTCAATCTTTGAACTTCAGAACTTAAAGTTGTTGTTTTCGCTTTATAGCTAATTTTTTCTACAACTTTATATCCTTGGTCTTTAGCCATTTTATCTTGAGTTCCACCGCTGTCTGATCCCCAAAGAGTATCTTCATGAATAATACCAACGGTATTTAATTTGTTGTTATTTTTTTTATTAAAATCATTCATGAACTCAAACATTAATTGAGTGAACTCACCATCGTGTGGAGTAACTCTGAAGAAATATTTAAATCCTCTTGTTGTTAATTTAGGAGATGTAGACTCACCATTAACCCATGGTATTCCAGCTCTTTCAGAAACTTGACTTGCTGCACCTGTTACAGAGGAATAGTAAGCTCCAAACATTGCATGAACTTTGTCAGAATTTAACATTTTTTCTGTTTCACCAACACCAACATCAGGTTTTCCACCATGGTCACCAACAACGATAGATATTTTTCCACCACCTAAGCCTTTTAAACCAGCATCTTTAGCTAAAGGCATTCCAGGAATGTTGTGACTGTTATTAATTATATCTAAAGCAGTTTTTACAGCAGCAACTGCATCTTTACCAACTTGAGCCACAGGGCCAGTTAATGGATATAGTACTCCGATTTTAACATCTTGTGCGTAACTTAATACCGGTGCACAAACTAATGATAAAAAAGTGAATATTGTAAGAATTAATTTTCTCATTTATTTCCCCTCATATTTGTTTTTTAAAAGAACATTTTAATACTAAATGAGAAATCAATTCAATAATTTACTTTTAAAAATCAGATAAGAATTATTGTAGTTTAGTTATGTTTATTTAATATATATTTGTCTATATATAGATTATTAATTTAATGAAATGACATCTGAGATTATTCTTCAAGCCATAGTTACTGGATTAATGATGGGTTTAATTTATGCATTAATTGCTGCAGGCTTAAGTTTAATTTTTGGACTAATGGAAATAGTTAACTTTGCACATGGAGAGCACTTGATGCTTTCTATGTTTTCATCTTTTTGGCTTTGGTCTTTATTTGGTTTAGACCCACTATTTTCTATACCAATAACTATATTGTTTTTAGCTTTTTGCGGAATACTTACTCATTATTTCTTAATACGATATATTTTAAAAGCCAAAATGTTAATTCAAATTTGTGCTACTTTTGGATTATCTATTTTTATAAGATCAATTGCTCAACTCTTATGGACGCCAGATTTTAGAAATGTTGATAAACCTTTGTTAGAAGGGCGAATAGAAGTAGGATCAGTATTTATTGGTCAACCTCAACTTTACGCAAGTTTTGTATGTCTACTTGCTTTTATTGGATTATATTTATTTGTTACTAAAACTGAAACTGGCTTAGCTCTTCAAGCAACAGCTCAGGATAGACATGCTGCAGAAGTTTTAGGAATTCCATCTAACAAAATGTTTGCAATAGGTTGGGCAATAGGGCTTGGATGTGTAGGTGTTGCAGGTGGAATGATGGCTAATTATTTTTTCATTTTTACTGATGTTGGCATTAATTTTGCTCTATTTGCTTTTGTTGCAGTAGCACTTGGAGGATTTGGAAGTATTATTGGATGTTTGTATGCTGGAATAATAATTGGATTAGTAGAATCATTAGGTGGTCTTCTTATAGATCCCTCGTTTAAACTTTTATATGTTTTTGTGATTTATTTACTGGTTGTAATTTATAAACCACAAGGTTTGTTTGGAAGGTATTAATGGAAAGTAAATTATTAGCTGCAAAATCTGAACCTCTTTGGAATACTAATAACAAAGTAATATCTATAATCTGTGGTTTGGTTATTCTTTTATTTTCTCTTCCTTTATTTGGATTAAATTCATTTTATCTTCACTTATTCATTATGATTTTTATGCACGCAGTTATGGCACAATCATGGAACGTTATAGCTGGGTTTTCAGGACAAATAAGTTTAGGTCATGGTGCTTTCTTTGGAATTGGCGCATATGCAACTTCATTTTTTTATATGCAATATGGGATTACTCCATGGATTAGCATATTTTTTGGAATGTTTATCTCAGCAGTATTTGCAGTTCTAATTGGTATACCGATGCTTCGTTTAAGCGGTCACTATTTTGCAATTGCTACATTGTTGATTGGTATAAGTTTTCAGGTAGTTTTTCAAAGATGGGATTTAGTAGGAGCAGCATCAGGACTATGGGTTACTATGACCCCAGAAGACTCTTGGTTAGCTCTTCAATTTCATAGTAGTAAAGCACCTTATTATTATATTTTTTTAATTTTTTTTATAATTACCTTTTTTGTAGTTTGGCTCTTAAGTAGATCAAAATTGGGTTATAGATTAAGAGCTGTAAGAGATGATCCACAAGCAGCATTAAGTTTATGCATCAATGTCTCAAATTACAAAATTATTGCATATGTAATTTCAGCTATGATTATGGCCCCAATGGGTAGTTTATTTGCTCAATACATTTTAATTATTGATCCAGATAGAGTTTTTAATATTGAGATATCAATCATAGTTTTACTAATCACAGTACTTGGGGGAATTGGAAATGTTTGGGGTCCAATTATTGGAGCTTCTATACTTATTCCTATTTCAGAATATTCAAGAATTTATTTAGGAGGAACTGGAGGAGCAGTAGATTTAATTCTTTATGGTTTAATTTTAATGATCATATGCATTTTTAGACCTAATGGACTGATATCTTTTATCCCTAAACATATTTTAGAAAGAAAGAAACAAAAATGAATATACTATCAGTTGAAAATTTAAGTAGATCTTTTGGAGGCATCAAAGCAAATGACAATATTTCTTTCGATGTAGATCAAGGCAGTATACTTGGGATAATAGGACCTAATGGAGCAGGAAAATCAACATTATTTGATTTAATTACAGGATACACAAAAGCCGACAGTGGAAAAGTAAAATTTTTTGAAAAAAAAATTTTTGGATTAAGCCCAGATAAAATAAGTAATTTAGGTGTAGGAAGAACTTTTCAAAAACTTAAACCTTTTGCAGATCAAACTTTACTAGAAAATGTTATGATAGGGGCTTTTGTTAATGAAAAGAATATTAAAAAAGCTAGAGATAAAGCTCTTGAAATAATAGATTTTGTAGATTTGATAGAAAAAAGACATCATTTTGCGAAAGAGCTATCTACAGGACAAAGAAAAAGATTAGAAATGGCTAGAGCCATGGCCATAGAACCTAAACTATTATTGATGGATGAAGTTACAGGTGGAGTTGATCAAAAAACAATTCCTGGTCTGGTTGAACTTATAAAGAAACTAAAAAAAACTGGTGTCACAATAATTACTATTGAACATAACATAAATATTATAATGGAAATATCTGATAATGTTTTGGCTTTAGATCAGGGCAAAAGTGTTGCATTTGGTTCTCCAAAAGAAATTCAAAAAAATAAACAAGTAATAGATTCTTACCTAGGGACATTTGATGCTGCTTGATATTAAAAATATTGATGTTTTGTATGATGATTTTCAGGTTATTTGGGATGTTTCTATTAATGTAGATAAAGCAGAAATGGTAGCACTTCTTGGGCCAAATGGGTCTGGTAAAAGTACAATCTTAAACACTATAAGTAATTTAGTTGAACATAGAAACGGAACAATTAATTTTGATGATAATTTAATTTCTAGTATTCCAACATATAAAAGAACTGAATTAGGTATCTCACATGTGCTTGAAAGGCGAAGAGTCTTTCCTCACTTAACCGTCAAGCAGAATTTATTACTTGGAGCTTGGCATTCAAAAGCAAAAGATCAATTATCTAACTCTTTAGAAAAAATATATAAAATTTTTCCTAAATTAGAAACTAGATCAAATCAACTTGCAAAAACAATGTCAGGTGGCGAACAACAAATGCTTGCGATTGCAAGAGGAATGATGGGTCTTCCTAAACTTTTAATGATAGATGAACCTTTTTTAGGATTATCGCCAATTGTAATGAAAGATTTAATAAAGA
>CACFSU010000027.1 GCA_902569055.1 uncultured Pelagibacteraceae bacterium
TGATATTTTTTCAATAGCCTGCTCTTTTGAAAGCCTATTTTGAATTAAATTTTTAATTTCACTAATACCTATAGCATTAGTAACATTTTTATTACTAGGGACTCTAAGCTTTAAAAATTTTTTAATCTCAGAAATTACTCCTGATTCAAACATTTTTTTAACCCTAGAGTTAATTCTTTCAATCAGCTCTGATCTTGGGAAATCAATATACAATTTTATAAAATCTTTATTATTAAATTTTGATTTTGTTTCCTTGTACCAATCATATATGGATTTTTTTGTAAATAATTTTACTTCATAAGCTCTGATAGATCTTTGGACATCAGTAGATTTAATTTTAATATTTGCTAATGGATCAATTTTGATAAGTTTATCAAAAAATCTTTTTTGACCAATCTTTTTTTGCAAAAATCTAATTTGATTTCTATCTTTTTTTGATATATTTGGAATTTCTACTAACCCTTCAGTTAAAGATTTAAAATATAAACCAGTTCCTCCAACTAAGATTGGAATTTTATTTCTTTTTTTAATTAATTTAATTTTTTTAATAACAGTTTTTATCCAATCACCTGTTGAATAATCATTTTTTGCTTTCATAAAGCCATAAATATGGTGTTTAATATAATGCATATCTTTTTTTAAAGGTCTTGCAGATAATATCTTTAAATCTTTATAAACTTGCATACTATCAGCATTAATGATTTCACCCTTAATTTTTTTTGCTAACTTGACTGCAAATTCTGTTTTGCCAGATGCAGTAGGACCATAAATTAAAATAATTTTGGATTTAAAATCCATTAGTTTATCTTAATTTTATACCAATATATCTTCTTTGATTTTGGCTGTTATAAATTACTAATAATATAGTTTTTTGATTTGAATTTAAAACTTGATCGGTAATTTGATTTAAATCGTTTATTGATTTTATTTTCTTCTTTTGAGCTTCAATAATTATACTGTTTACCTCAATTGAGTTAAGTAACGGACTGTTATTTTCAATCTTTGTAACAACTAATCCATTAGTTTGATTAGGAAGTTTTCTTTCCTTAATATCTTCTTTAGTTATTTTTCTAACAGTGATATTTAAATTTTCAATTTTAGTTTCTATTGGCACAGATTTTTCACTGATTTTAAAATCTTCAGAAGTTTCTAATCTACCTAATGTAATGTTTTTTATTATTTCTCTTTTATTTCTCCAAATTTTAACTTCAACTTTTTTTCCAACTTCTGTTTTTGCAACTATGATTGGTAATTCTTTCATTTCTTGAATTTTTTGACCATTAAATTCTAAAATAATATCTCCTGCTTTTACACCAGCTTTATCTGATGGACTATTTTCAGCTACGCTTGCAACCATAGCGCCTCTAGATTCACCTAACTGTTCTACTTCAGCAATTTCTTTTGTTACATCTTGAATTCTAACTCCTAACCATCCTCTTTTTGTTTCCCCAAACTCAATTAATTGATCAATTACAATTTTTGCACTGTTAGATGGTATTGAAAAGCCTATTCCGATTGAACCACTTCTTCCCAATATAGCAGTATTAATTCCAATAACGTTTCCGTTCATATCAAATAACGGACCTCCTGAGTTTCCAGAATTAATTGAAGCATCAGTTTGTATATAATCCTCATACCTAGATAGACCTATTGATCGATTCCTAGCTGAAATTATTCCAGAAGTAACTGTCCCACCTAATCCAAATGGATTTCCGATAGCGATGACCCAGTCTCCAATTCTTGCTTTATCTGAATCTCCAAATTTAACTGGAATAAATTTTTCTTTTGTTTCTAATTGTAAAACAGCTATATCTGAAAGTGGATCTGCTCCAATTACTTCTGCTTTAAACTCTTTGTCACCATTAACTCTCACAATTATATCTTCCGCATCCTGGATTACATGGTTGTTGGTAACTACAATTCCTTTTTCATCAATTATAAAACCAGAACCTAAAGCTGAGGATCTTCTCTCTTGAGGAGTTCCAAATTCTTTAAACATATCCTCAAATGGGGATCCTGGAGGAAATTGAAAAGGAAATGGATTGGAATTCGTTACTATTGTTTGAGTTGTAGAAATATTAACAACAGATGGCATTAACTTTTCAGCCAAATCAGCAAAGGACTCTGGAGTATTTTTTGAATTAGATTGAACAGAAAAGCCAAAAATAATTACGAGTGCTATTAAATGTGTTTTAAATATTTTCATATAAAACTTTTCATATAATAAATAATTACAAACCCTAAAATTGCAAAGATTAAACCACCTGTTCTTAACTGGCTGTCTTTTAATAAATCTAATTTTTTTAACATATTTTTCATTTTTGATGGAAATAAGGCGTAAAAAATCCCTTCTATAAAAAGGAAAAGACCAAAAGCTATAAATAGCTCCCTCATATATATTATTGTTTAATTTCTGGTTTTATATTTCCAAAAAATTTAAAAAATTCAGAATCAGGAGATAAAATTAGTGATGTTTCTCCTCCAATTAAAGCTTTTTCATAGGCTTGCATCGCTCTGTAAAAAGCAAAAAATTCAGGATCTCTTCCAAAGGCATCAGCAAAAATTTTATTTCTTTGTCCATCACCTTCACCTTTCATTATCTCTGACTGTTTTTCAGCATTAGCTAATATAACTGTAACTTCTTTATCAGCGGTAGAAGTAATCGTAACTGCCATTTCAGCACCTCTCGCTCTAAATTCTTTTGCTTCTCTCTCCCTTTCAGTTTGCATTCTTCTAAAAATAGCATCACTGTTAGCTTGGGGAAGATCTGCTCTTTTAATTCTCACATCAACAATCTTAATTCCAAAATTTTTGGCTTCATTGTTAACGCCCTCTTGAATAAGAGACATTTGTTTAGTTCTATCTTCTGAAAGAAGGGTTTGTAATTTCTGTTGACCTAAAACATTTCTTATTCTTGAATTAATAATAGTTGCTAACCTTGATCTAGCAACTCTCTCATTTCCTACAGAAATATAAAATTTAAGAGGATCTATAATTTGAAATCTAGCGAAAGCATCAACAATTAATCTTTTTTGATCAGAAGCGATTACTTCTTCAGGAGGTGTATCTAAATTTAAAATTCTTTTATCTAAATATACTACATTTTGAATAAATGGGATTTTAAAATTTAGTCCTGGTTTTGAAATTATCCTTTTAGGATCACCAAATTGTAGAACAATTGCTTGATTCACTTCTTTAACAATGAAAATTGAAAAAAATGCGGTAGCAACAATTGCAATTATAATTCCAGTTAATATTTTTGTGACATTCATTTAATTAGTCGCTTTCTTTTTTAATTCAGGAAGAGGTAAGTACGGAACTACACCAGAGCCTGCATTTTTTTCTATAATAACTTTTTCTATATCTGCTAAAACCTTTTCCATTGTTTCTAAATACATTCTCTCCTGAGTAACTGCTTTTGCATTTTTATACTCATTATAAATAGATACAAATCTACTAGCTTCACCTTCAGCCTTTGCTACTACCTCTTTTTTATATGCTTCTGCAGCTTGTAATACTTTCGCTGCTTCACCTCTTGCTCTTGGGATTACATCATTAGCATAAGCCTCAGCTTCATTTTTTGATCTTTCCATATCAGCTCTAGCTGCTTGTACATCTCTAAAGGCATCTATAACTTGATCGGGTGGATCGGCTTTTTGCGTTTGAACTTGAGTAATTTGAATACCACTAGTGTATTCATCTAAAATTTTTTGGATAATTTCTTGAGTATCCTTTTCTGTAATTGATCTACCTTCTGTTAAAATTGGTTGAATCTCAGATCTCGCAATTACTTCTCTCATAGCAGTTTCTGCAGCCGCTTTAACAGTTCCTTCTGGATCTTGAATTTTAAATAAGAAATTTCCAGCATCTTTAATTACCCAAAAAACAGAAAAATCAATGTTAACAATATTTTCATCTCCGGTTAACATTAAACTTTCTTGAGGAACATCTGCTACTCCGCCTGATGAAGAAAAACCACTATCTCTTTCAGATCTAAAACCAATATCGATTCTATTAACTTTTGTAACTTTTGGAGTAAGCACAGATTCAACAGGAAAAGGAATATGATAATTTAATCCTGGCTGAGTTGTTTTTACAAATTTTCCAAATCTTAATACTACTCCTTGTTCATCTGGTAAAACTCTATAAAGTCCACTTGCAAGCCAAACAAAACCTAAAATAATTAAAACAAGAATAACTTGTTTACCTCCAGAGGAACCACCTCCTGGTAAAAATTTTTTTATTTTTTCTTGAAAATCTCTAATAATTTTATCTATGTCTGGTGGTGTAGGACCTCTACCAGATCCATTTCCACTTCCGCCACCCGGGGGCGTTCCCCAAGGACTGCCACCTTGTTGTTTAAAATCATCCGACATACACTATCTATATAGTGTCTTATTCTTCAAAAACAAGTTAAGATCAAATTATGACTAATAAAATACCTGAGCTAAGTGCCACATGAAAAGTAAGGTAGAACCAAAGGTATTTAAAAAAAATCCAATAATTGGAACAAAATTTACTATAGCAATCTCTAGCGCAAAAGGAGGTGTCGGAAAATCTACTTTTGCAACTAATCTAGCTTTAGCTTTAAAAAAAATAGGATGTAAAGTTGGATTATTAGATGCTGATATTTATGGTCCTTCAATACCTAAAATGTTTAATATTAATGATAAACCAAAAAGTGACGGTCAAAAATTAGAACCAATAATAAAGTACGACATTCAATGTATGTCGATTGGTTTTTTAGCAGATCAGCAAACACCAATGATTTGGCGTGGGCCTATGGTAACTAGCGCAATTAAAACTTTTACTCAAAAAGTTAATTGGAAAGATTTAGATTTTATAATTGTAGATATGCCTCCTGGAACAGGAGATACACAGCTTACTTTCTCTCAAGAAATTAAAATGGACGGAGCAATAATTGTTTCAACTCCACAAGAGGTCGCTCTATTAGATGTAAAAAGAGGGATAAAAATGTTTGATAAACTTGGAGTAAAGATATTAGGCCTTGTAGATAACATGAGTCACTTCATTGGGGATGATGGTAAGAAATATAATATTTTTGGTGAAGGTGGTGTTAAAAAAACAGCAGAAGAATTTAATAAAGAGTTTTTAGGCGAAATT
>CACFSU010000028.1 GCA_902569055.1 uncultured Pelagibacteraceae bacterium
ATATATAATCTATTCCATAGAACTTATACACCTCCTTAGAAATATAAAAGTTATAGCATGGACAACTTTACTTTTTGGAATAATCCTTTTCTTTGCCGATCAAAGAAAAACTAATCAGAACATATCAACTAATCTAAACATTAAAACAATTATATTTATTGGTTTTTTTCAAATCTTTGCATTAATACCTGGTGTTAGTAGAGCGGGTGTCACTTTGACAGCTGCAAGATTTTTAAAATTTAATCGAGTGGACTCAAGTAAAATAGCTTTTTTATTATCAATTCCAGCTTTAACTGGAGCAAGTTTTTTAGGACTCAAAGATGCATTTAAACAATCTATTGAAATAAACTATTTATTAATAATTGCTATTATTTTATCTTTTTTCTTTTCTTATGTAACTGTTAAATTTTTTTTAAATTTCATTAACAAGTTTTCTTTAAATATATTTATAATATATAGAATTTTAGTTTCTTTAATTTTATTTTTTATTATATATTTTTAATTACTTTTTTTCATCAAAGGCAATAATTGAGATAACAACACACCGCTTAAAATGAAAAAACATCCTAATAAATTGTTTATACCTAATATCTGATTTAATAAAAACCAAGCGGCAATAGTTGCAAAAACACCTTCTAATGAAAAAATTATAGCCGCAGGTGCTGGAGTAATATTTTTTTGAGCATAAATTTGTAATACAAAAGCTAGACCTCCTGATAAAATACCAGCATATAAAATAGAGTCTATTTCTTTTAAAATATTTTCAAAAATGAATTCTTCATAAATTATTCCAATTAAAAAAGATAGAAAAGCAACAATCAATGTTTGAACAGCACCAATTGTTAATGGAAGATTATACTTTGAAACTATGATGCCAACAAAAATAATATGTGTACTCCAAAATAAAGCTCCAAGTAGTACAAGGGTGTCACCAAGTCTTACTGTGGCATCATAAAAATTTGTTAATAAATATCCTCCGATCAAGCATAAAACTACTGAAGGCCATACACTCCAATGTATTGTTTTTTTTCTAAATAAAAAAATTATTATTGGAACCATAGGAACATAAAAAATAGTAAAAAAAGCTGCATTTGCTACGTCTGTGTAAAGTAGTGCTACTTGTTGTAAAGCAGAGCCTAAAAAAAGTGGACAAGTTTTAGAAGAAGGAATTAATGAAGCAGGTGCAATGTCATCTTGGATAGCAGCAGGAACTTCTTATACTAACCACGATATTGAAATGATACCCATTTATCTTTTTTACTCAATGTTCGGTTTTCAAAGAATAGGAGATTTTGCTTGGGCAGGTGCAGATAGTCAATCTAGAGGGTTTTTGATCGGTGCAACAGCAGGAAGGACAACTTTAGCAGGAGAAGGTTTGCAACATCAAGATGGTCATAGCCATTTAATTGCATCAACAATACCTAATTGTATATCTTATGACCCAACATTTCATTATGAACTCGCGGTAATTTTTAGAGAAGGACTTAAAAGAATGCATGAGAAAAAAGAAAATATTTTTTATTACATAACAACCATGAATGAAAATTATCCCCACCCTGCTATGCCAAAAGATAAATCTTGTGAAGAAGGAATTCTAAAAGGAATGTATAAAATAAAAGAGTTTAACAAATATAAAAAAACCAAAATACAATTTCTTGGGTCTGGTACAATTTTAAGAGAAATGATAGCAGGGGCTGAAATATTACAAAAAGAATATCAAATAGATAGCGAAGTTTGGAGTGTAACAAGTTTTAATGAATTAAGAAAAGATGGCCTAGAGGTAGAAAGATATAATCTTTTGAATCCAGATAAAGACTTTAAAAAATCATACGTGGATAAATGTTTAGGTAAGACTGAGGGTCCTATTTTAGCCGCTTCGGACTACATGAGAATGAATTCAGATCAAATTAGGCCTTATGTTAATAAAAGTTTCTATTCTTTGGGAACAGACGGATTTGGAAGAAGCGATACTAGGAAAAATTTAAGAAAGTTTTTTGAAGTTGATAAGGAACATGTTGTTACTTATGGATTAAGTGTATTAGCTAAAGAGCAACTTATTGCTTCAAAATATGCCAAAGAAGCAATTAAAAAATATAAAATTAATACAGACAAACCAATGCCTACAAAATTATAAAATGACAATAAAAGATATTAAAGTTCCCAATATCGGTGAGTTTAAGGAGGTGGAAGTTGTAGAAATTTTAATTAAAAAAGGTCAAGAAATAAAAAAAAATGATCCACTAATAACTATAGAAAGTGACAAATCCAGCGTTGAAATTCCTTCTACAGAAGAGGGAACAATTGTCTCTTTGAATATAAAGGTTGGAGATAAAGTTTCAGAGGGAGATAAAATTTTACAACTTCAAATAGATGAAAATTTAAAAGAAAAAAAAGAACTTGAGTCAGTAAATAAAGAAAGCTCCAAAAAAGTTATTGAGAAAAAAATTCCAGATATTAAAAAAAAAAATAATCAAAATTTAATAATTAAAGATTTTTCCCAAACAAGTTCTGCAACACCAAAAGTAAGAAAATTTGCAAGAGAACTAGGAGTAGATATTGGTAGAGTTATAGGAAGTGAGAGAAAAGGAAGAGTTACAGAAGGTGATGTAAAATTATTTGTATCTTCAAAATCAAATGAAATTTTAAAAGATAAAAATAAAAACAACGAAAAGATTAAACAAGAATATTCTCATTCTGAATTTGGTGAAATCGAGATGAAAGATATTCCAAGAGTTAAACGATTATCATCAAAGTATTTGATGAATTCTTGGACAAATATTCCTCATGTAACTAATCATGATGAAGCAGATATAACTGAATTAGAAGAATTTAGAACTTCCCTAACAGATATATATACAGGAGAAAAGAAAAAAATAACCCCGCTGGCTTTTATTGTGAAAGCATTAACTGCATCTCTCAAAAAATTTCCAAATTTTAATTCATCTATAGATGAAATTGAAGAAGGAAAAATGACTGTAAAAAAATATTACCATGTTGGAATAGCCGTAGATACACCTAATGGTTTAATGGTTCCAAAATTAAGAAATGCAGATAACAAAAATATTTCTCTAATCAGTAATGAATTAAAGAAATTAAGTGATGAATGTAGAAATCTTAAAATTAATAAAAAAGAATTATTTGGTGGTTCAATGACAATAACAAGTCTTGGTGGAATTGGAGGTTCTTTTTTTACCCCAATTATAAATTATCCTGAAGTTGCTATATTAGGAGTTGGAAAATCTGAAAAAAAACAAATTTATATGAATGGAAAATTTATTACTCGAATAATGTTGCCTTTATCTTTATCTTATGATCACAGAATAATAGATGGTGCTGAGGCCGCTCGTTTTAATAATGATTTAAAAGAAAATTTAGGCAAAAATTTTGCTTATAAATTAGCTGTTTAAATTAAATTATGTCAAAAACTATTTCTTTATTAAGCGCATTATTGTGTACATTTATTTGGGGGACTACATTTATTGCTCAAGACACTGGCATGGACGATATAGGACCGTTTACTTTCAATGCTGTTAGATTTTTTGTAGGATTTTTAGCAATAGCACCTTTGGCATTTTTATATGAGTTTAAAAAATTTAAATTAGAGTTTAAATTAGACTTTAAATCGTTTGTGATCCTCTCATCTTTGATTGGATTGTCACTTTTTTTAGGCTCTGCTTTACAACAAGTAGCACTACTTTACACAGACGTAGCAAATGCAGCTTTTTTTACTATTTTTTATGTTCCTATGGTTCCAATAATAATTTTTTTATTTAGAAAAAAAACAATACATTGGAGTGTATGGCCTTCAGTAGTTTTATGCTTGATCGGAGGATATTTATTAACAAATTTTTATGATGCCACAGTAAGACTTGGTGACACCCTTGTACTACTTGGAGCTTTATTTTGGAGTACACATATTATTTTTGTTGGCATCATAGTTTCAAAGTATAATCTTCCATTAACAATTGGTGCTGTTCAAACATTGATTGTTGCTTTTCTATCTTTTTTAATTGGAATAATTTATGAAGAATTCATTTTTGAAAATATTTTAAAAGAAATAGACTCTATTTTATATGCTGGTATTTTATCAGGAGGTCTAGCTTTTGTATTACAAATTTATGCTCAAAAAAATATTACTCCAGCACCTGCGGCTATAATTTTTTCATTAGAAGGTGTTTTTGCAACTATTGCCGCTTGGTTTTTATTAAATCAGATATTAGGTATAAACAATTTATTAGGATGTTTTTTCATTTTAAGCGGTGTGTTGTTATCTCAATTATTGCCTTTGATGAAAAAAAGTAATTAAAAATATATAATAAAAAATAAAATTAAAGAAACTAAAATTCTATATATTATAAATATATTTAAAGAAAACTTGTTAATGAAATTTAAAAAAAATTTAACAGTTACATAAGAAAAGAAAAAAGATAAAATAATAGCAATTATTAATAAATAGTTTATTTCAATAGATTGTTTAAATGCATCTTTGAGTCCTAAAAAACTTGCTCCAGTTAAAGCTGGAATTGATAATAAAAAAGCTATTTTACTTGAGTCCACTCGATTAAATTTTAAAAATCTTGCAGCTGTCAAAGTGACACCCGCTCTACTAACACCAGGTATTAATGCAAAGATTTGAAAAAAACCAATAAATATAATTGTTTTAATGTTTAGATTAGTTGATATGTTCTGATTAGTTTTTCTTTGATCGGCAAAGAAAAGGATTATTCCAAAAAGTAAAGTTGTCCATGCTATAACTTTTATATTTCTAAGGAGGTGTATAAGTTCTATGGAATAGATTATATAT
>CACFSU010000029.1 GCA_902569055.1 uncultured Pelagibacteraceae bacterium
CAATAATGAGAATGTGATTGCCTAAATCGAAAAATCCTATTTGTTGATTTTTTTTATCAATAAATTTCCTACTAAGAGGTAAATTATCATATGGGTTTATTTTTATTTTTGACTCTTCATTATTTTTATCATTTTCAACTTTTATTGAAAAACCAAACCAAGTTAAATAAATAAAAAATAAAAAAAATATTAAAAATCCACCTAAAATAGTATATCCAGTCATAAATTATTATCCTCCAACAACAAAATAAAAGAGTCTTGTAAAGACAGTATATTCAAATTCTGCAACCATCAGAAAAATAAAACACGCTATTGCTGTCATTGGCCACAAAAGAACGTTTACAAGTGCATATCGCTCCCAATACAAATGCATAAAAAAAGCCATAATTAATCCAGCCTTTGCAAACATAAATACTAAAATTAAAGACCATCTGAGCATGCCTTGAAACTGATACCAGTCAACCATGTATGAAAAGAAACTTAAAACAAATAATAAACCCCATATCCAAAGATATATCCCTATCTTGTGAGTGGTTGATTGTTCTTTTTCTTTTGTTTCGCTCATAATTTAATTTACCATAAATAAAAGAATGCAAAAATAAATACCCATACTAAATCTACAAAGTGCCAGTATAATCCTAAAATTTCTATTTCAACGTAATCACCTTTCATTGATGTAAACCATCCTCTTTTTCTATCATCATAATGACCTGCAAAAGTTTTATAAGCATAAATAAATAAAAAGATCACACCTATTGAAACGTGAGTGCCATGAAATCCTGTTATCATAAAGAAAAATGAGCCAAATTGTTTAGCTCCAAATGGATTTTCCCAAGGTCTTACTCCTTCACTAATTAATTTTGACCATTCAAAAGCTTGCATTCCAACAAAAATTAGTCCACCTATTGCTGTAGCTAATATTAACCAACCACACATCTTTCTATTTTTTTCATAACCATATTTCACTGCAAGAGCCATGGTTCCGCTACTTGTAATTAGAACAAATGTCATAATTGCAATAAGTAATAAAGGAACTTCAACACCAAAAACATGTAGCCCAAAAACCTCACTTGCATTTGGCCAATCAACTAAAGTTGATCCTCTTCCCTTCATGTATGAAATCAAAAAACAACTAAATATAAATGTATCACTTAATAGAAATATCCACATCATCGCTTTACCCCAATGAACTCCTTTGAACATTGTTTGATCAGATCCTGTATCATCAGCCATCCCCTTAAATCCAGGTTTAAGTTCTAATCCATCTATTTTTGGGTCTGACATTTTTTTTAGCTTATGTTTTTTCTACCTCAGTTCCTACAACATCACTTGGTGGTGTAGTTTGAGTAATAAAGTCTTCTTTAGCACCTGGAACATTAAAGTCATAAGGCCATCTATGTACTACTGGAAGTTTGTCTCCCCAATTACCGTGTTCTGGAGGGACTGAAGGGGTTAGCCATTCTAGTGAATTTGCTTTCCAAGGATTAGATCCTGCTGGTTTTCCTGTCTTTAAAGTTTTTATAATATTGAAAATTAAAATAAATTGTGCAGCTCCAACTATAAAAGCTGCCATACTTATAAATTCATTCATTCCTACAGCTGAAGTCATATACGGACTATCATACATTTCAAAATATCTTCTAGGCACCCCAATAAATCCTAAATAATGCATTGGGAAATATATCGAATATGCGCCTAAAAAAGTCAACCAGAAGTGCCATTTACCTAATGTTTCATTTAAAAATCTTCCTGCAACTAGAGGGAACCAATGATAAACAGCTCCCATTATCACCATTAGAGGTGCAATACCCATCACCATATGGAAGTGAGCAACTACAAAATAAGTATCCGATAATGGAACATCAACACTAACATTTCCTAAGAAAATTCCTGTGATACCTCCATTTACAAAAGTGACTATAAAACCAAGACACCACAACATTACAACATTAAGCCTTATATTTCCTCTCCAAAGAGTTATAATCCAGTTATAAACTTTCATTGCAGTGGGAATTGCTATTATAAGTGTTGTAGTTGCAAAGAAAAAACCAAACCAAGGATTCATTCCACTAACATACATATGGTGCGCCCATACAAAAAAACTTAAACCTCCGATACCAACAATAGCCCAAACCATCATTCTATAACCAAATATATTTTTTCTAGAATGAACTGATATTAAGTCTGAGACTATTCCAAATGCTGGCAACGCAACTATATAAACTTCAGGGTGTCCAAAAAACCAGAATAAATGTTGAAAAAGAATAGGACTTCCTCCTGAGTATTCTAAAATTTCACCTGCTTGTATTATAGTTGGCATGAAAAAGCTTGTTCCAAGCACATTGTCTAAAGTCATCATTAATGCACCTACTAATAATGCAGGAAAAGCTAACATAGCTAAAACCGTTGCTGTAAAAATGCCCCAAACAGTAAGTGGCATTCTCATTAACGTCATTCCTCTAGTACGTGCTTGTAAAACTGTAATTAAATAATTAAGTCCACCCATCGTAAAACCAGCAACAAATAAGATTAAAGATATACACATCAATAATATTCCCCATCCACTTCCTGGTGTTCCTTCTAAAATCGTTTGAGGTGGATAAAGTGTCCACCCTGCTCCTGTAGGTCCTCCTGGAACAAAAAAGCTTGCTAATAAAACACCAACAGCTACAAAAAAAGACCAAAAACTTACCATGTTAAGATAAGGAAAAACCATATCTCTTGCTCCAACCATCAAAGGAATTAAATAATTACCAAATCCTCCTAAGAAAAGTGCTGTTAAAAAATAAACAACCATAATCATTCCATGCATAGTAACAAACTGATAGTAATGCTCTGCTGTCATAAAACCAGCTGCTCCTGGAAAACCTAATTGTAAACGCATTAACCATGATAAAATCAGTCCAATAACTCCTGTAAAAGTAGCTAAAAGAAAATATTGGACTCCAATAACTTTTGCATCCTGACAAAAAACCCATTTAGTAATAAAACTATGTCCATGATATAAATCTTGATCTGTTACTTCTGCGGGTCTTACATAATCTATGTCGGAAGCAGTTCTTGATCCTCCGCCACTACCTGAAGAAATAGTTTCTGAAGATTGAGCTTGATATCCTGTTTTATTTTCGTATTCGTCTGACATAAATTATTCTTCTTTATATATTCCTTTATTTAAAAGAAAATTATTATTTTTAACTATCTTTTTATTTTCAAATTCAATTTTTTGTTGTTTTGCAATCAATTCTTTAAAAGTTTCTTGTTCTGAAAGCCATTTTTTATAATCTATAGAGCTTTGAACTTCAACTCCGCCTCTCATAGCATAATGTCCAACTCCACAATATTCGGCACATAAAACTTCATACTCTCCAATTTTATTTGGTTCAAACCAATAATAAGTTACAATTCCTGGAACAGCATCCATTTTTGCTCTAAATTGGGGAACATACCAGTTATGAAGTACATCAACTGACCTTAATAATATTTTAACGGGTTGATTAGTTTCTAAATTTATTAAGTCGCTCTGAATCAACACATCATCTTGTCCATAAGGATCATTTAAATTAATTCCAAAAGGATTATCATCATTTATATTGATTACTTGAGTGGTTCCAAGCTTTCCATCTTCACCAGGTAATCTATACTGCCATCCCCACTGCCATGCCATTACATCAATCTCAAGAGCGTTTTTTGGAACTGATACATATTGATTCCATATAATAAGCCCAGGAGCTAAAAGAGCAGCTACACCTATTGTAGTTGCCCACGTTAAAATTTTTTCTAATTTTTTATCCTCAGGTTTGTATTCTGCTTTTCGACCTTCTTTGTATGAAAACTTAAAAACACAGTAAATCATGAAAAGACATACAGCTATAAAAACACCACCACCTATCCAAAAAGTAAGAGTAATTGTATCGTCCATTCCACCCCAGTTTGAGGCGATATCAGTCCAATACCACGGTGTAAATATATGAAAAAGTATTGA
>CACFSU010000030.1 GCA_902569055.1 uncultured Pelagibacteraceae bacterium
ATTTCTATTCTAAAAATAAAAATTTTCATGAAATAGACGGAACCCAGAAAATTGAAGAAATAACTAGTAAAATTGACTCTTTTATTAATGTTTAGAAGTTGACTTTAAAAGATCTTATTATATAAAAGGGCAAATTTATCACAAATATATGGCTCGTATCGCAGGTATTAATATTCCACAGAATAAATTAGTTCATATAGGTTTAACCTATATTTACGGAATAGGAGATAAATTTTCAAAACAAATTTGCTCTTCTTTAGAGATACCAGAACAAAAAAGAGTTAACGAGTTAACCGATGAAGAAATTTTGAAAATTAGAGAATATATTGATCAAAATTTTAAAGTAGAAGGTGATCTTAGAAGAGATTACTCGCTAAGTATTAAAAGATTAATTGATCTTGCTTGCTATAGAGGATCTAGACATAGAAAAAAATTACCTGTTAGAGGTCAAAGAACAAGATGCAATGCTAGAACTAGAAAAGGTAAGGCAATTGCCATTGCAGGAAAGAAATTAACTCCACTTAAAAAATAAAAATGAATAAAATTGATAAAAAAGAAAATAAAGAAGAGAAAATAGAAAAATCTTCAAAAAAATCTAATAAAAGTTCTTATTCAAAAAAGAAAAAAATAAAAAGAAATATTTTAAATGGCATTGCATATGTTCAATCAACTTTTAATAATACTATAATTTCAATTGCTGATACTAATGGTAATGTAATTTCTTGGGCATCAGCTGGTCAAAAAGGCTTTAAAGGATCAAGAAAGTCCACACCTTATGCAGCTCAAATTGCTGCTGATGCTGCGGCCTCTAAAGCTTTAGATTATGGAATGAAAACTTTATCGGTTGAAATTAAAGGACCTGGGTCTGGTAGAGAAACAGCTTTAAGAGCGTTACAAGCAAGAGGATTTAAAATTTTATCTATTAAAGACACAACACCAATGCCTCATAATGGTACAAGACCACCAAAAAAAAGGAGAGTATAATGGAAACAGAAAATGTAAATATAAAAAATTGGAAATCACTTATTAAACCTCAAAAATTAGATGTAAAAATCAGTGAAGATCTTTCACATGCTAAAATTATAGCTGAACCATTAGAAAAGGGATATGGTTTAACATTAGGAAATTCTCTAAGAAGAATTTTATTGTCCTCAATAAGAGGTGCTGCGGTAACTTCAATCCAAATAGATGGAGTCTTGCACGAATTTACGTCAATTAAAGGTGTTAGAGAAGATGTTACTGATATTGTTCTTAATGTTAAATCTCTTGCATTAAAATGCTCTTCCGAAGGAACAAAAAAACTTGTTTTAGATGCTAAAGGACCCGGTGAAATAAAAGCTTCTGATATTGTTGAAGTAGCTGATGTAGAAATTTTGAATCCAGATTTAGTAATTTGCAATTTAGATGAAAATACAAATTTTCATATGGAGATGAACATTAATACTGGAAAAGGATATGTTCCAGCAGAACTAAACAAACCAGTAGAGCCACCTTTAGGTCTAATTGCTATAGATTCACTCTATAGTCCAGTAAAAAAAGTTTCTTACTCAGTAAGTACAGCTAGGGAAGGTAAAGCTCTTGATTATGACAAATTAATTATGGAGATAGAAACTAATGGATCTATATCAGCTGAAGATGCAGTAGCTTATGCAGCAAGGATATTCCAAGATCAACTTAAAATGTTCATTAATTTTGATGAACCCGTAGAAGCCCCAGTTAAAGAAGTATCAACAGAACCTGAGTTTAATAAAAATTTACTTAGAAAAGTTGATGAACTAGAGTTATCTGTTAGATCAATGAATTGTCTTAAAAATGATAATATCATTTATATAGGTGATTTAGTTCAAAAGTCTGAAGGTGAAATGTTAAGAACTCCTAATTTCGGAAGAAAATCATTAAATGAAATTAAAGAAGTTTTAACTGGAATGTCTTTATATTTAGGTATGGAAATTCCAAATTGGCCACCAGACAACATAGCTGAAATGTCTAAAAAACTAGAGGATGCTATATAATGAGACATGGACTGGCCAATAAGAAATTAAATAGAACTTCTGAACATAGAAAAGCTTTATTAAAAAACATGCTTAATTCATTGATTAAGTATGAACAAATTAAAACTACTTTACCAAAAGCAAAATTTTTAAAACCACAAGCTGATAAAATAATTACCTTAGGAAAAAAAAATACTTTACATAATACAAAAATGTTAGTCTCACAGTTACAAGATACAAAATCTGCGAATAAAGTTAAAAAAACTTTATCAAAAAGATATGAAAAAAGATTAGGTGGTTACACAAGAATAATAAAAGCTGGTTTTAGGTATGGAGATAACGCACCAATGGCTATAATTGAATTTGTTGATAGAAACGTGGATGCAAAAAGAATAGATAAAAAAAAAGAATCTACTAAAGTTTCTGAAAAAAAAGAAGACAAAAAAATAGCTTCAGCTTAGAATTATAAAATAAATCATGAATAAG
Source organism: uncultured Pelagibacteraceae bacterium (assembly GCA_902569055.1). Taxonomy (GTDB): domain Bacteria; phylum Pseudomonadota; class Alphaproteobacteria; order Pelagibacterales; family Pelagibacteraceae; genus Pelagibacter. Next base: position 2,478 of record CACFSU010000030.1, read on the forward strand.
AGTTTTATCGTTGACTCAACGTGTAATAATATGCGTATAGATAGATGGTTAAGAAATAAACTTGGAATGATTCCTCAAGGTTTAATAGAAAAAACATTAAGATTAGGAAAAATTAAAATTAATAAAAAAAAAGTTAAAAGTTCTTTCAAACTTAAAACTAATGATAAAGTTAATATTTTTAACTTTATTTTTGAAAATAAGATTGTTCAAAATAAAAAAAAATTTACTCCTAGTAATGAAATAATAAAAGCTAATGAAGATTTGATAATTGATAATAATGAAAATTTTGTTGTTTTAAATAAAAGTGCCGGTATTTCTGTGCAAGGTGGAACAAAATCAAAAAAAAATTTAATTGATATATTTTCAAATAGTGAAATTTTTGAAAGAACAAAACCTTATTCTGTACATAGATTAGATAAAGAAACTTCAGGAGTTTTTGTTATGGCTAAGAATAGACAAACAGCTCAATTATTAACTTCTTTATTTAGATTAAGAAAAGTTCATAAAACTTATTTAGCTATATGTAATGGTGAATTAGAAAAAAATTCAGGTGAATGGATCAATAATTTGATAAGAAATGATAATGGAAAGAAAATTATTGAAAAGGCAAAAACAATTTTTAAAGTTATTGATAAAAATTCAAATTCTACTTTAGTAGAAATGAAACCTATCACTGGGAGAAAACATCAGTTGAGAAAACAATTATTTAATATTGGACATTCAATATATGGTGATAAAAAATATAATTCATCCTCGTCAAGTAAAAGAATAAATAAAGATCTTATGCTCCATTCATATCAAATTAAATTTATGATAAATGATAAAAAATATACTTATAGAGCTTTACTTCCTGACTATTTCAAAAAATTATTAAAAATAAAAAGACTCAATTTTATAAATTTGAAATAAAATTATTAATTAATCTATTATCTAATTCTTTATAATTCTGGTCTTTAATACTTTTTAAATTTGTAACACCTTTATCAATTATACCACAAGGTATAATAGCTTTATATTTTTTTAAATCATTGTTTATATTTATTGAAAAACCATGATAGGCAATCCATTTACTTATCCTAACACCTATAGCAGCAATTTTTTTTAATTGTGAATTATCATTATACCAAATTCCAATATTTTTTTTATCTGCAATTGAGTCAATATTATAAGACTTAAGCGTATCTATGATAGTTTTTTCAATTATAGAAATAAATTTCCTAATATCTTTTTTTCTTTTTTTTAGATCAATAACAAAGTAACAAACTAATTGGCCAGAACCATGATAAGTAATTTTTCCACCTCTATTTGTTTTAATAATTTTTATTGATTTATCAATAATCTCATTTTCTTTATAACTAGTACCTGCAGTATAAATATCATCATGTTCTAAAATCCATATCAAATCATTAGTTTTTTTATG
>CACFSU010000031.1 GCA_902569055.1 uncultured Pelagibacteraceae bacterium
TAGAGTTGCATTCTTCCTAGAGTGGCCAACTCCAAATCAAGAGGATAAAGTAAAAGGGATATATGAAAAAGCATTAGGTGTTCCAGTAAAATGGACAAACTTCACTAACGGTGGAGCCATGACTGATGCTATGTTAGCTGGAGATATAGACATTTCTTACTCTCAAGGATTAGTTCCTTTTATAAATGCTGTAAAATCTAAAGCACCTTTAAAGCTTGTAGATATTGCTATGGAATACGGAATGGGTGGAACAACTTGTGTTACTTCTAACGCTTCTGGTATTACAAAAGCAAATGCCTCTGAATTAGAAGGTAAAAAAGTTGCTGTTCCACTAGGAACAATGGCTGAATATGTTTTTGATGAAAGTATGAAAGTTGTTGGAGCTGACAGAAGTAAAATGGATGTTATTCAAATGGACCCAGAAGAAGGAGCTGCTGCACTAGTAAGCGGTGACGTTGTTATGGCTTGTTTGTTTGGAGGTAACTCTATCAAAGCAGCAACTGCGATAGGATCAAGACTTTTAACTGTTCAAGAAGCTAGAGATGCTGGTATCTTAGGTATAGATATTACATCTGTTACAGATAAATTTATGAAAGAAAATCCAGGAATGTTAAGAACTTTCATCGAGGTAACTCATGAAGCAAATGCTAGATATGCAGCTGGTAAATCAGACTTAAACGTTATAGCAAAAGATGCTGAAATGAAATTAGCTGACATGAAAGAAACTATTGGTGGATTTAAGTTTCTAACTCCTGAAGAAACAAAACAATCTATGGAGAGTGGTAATCTTGATGGTTTCCTAAAAGGCATGGGTACACCTAAAGGAGCAGTAGATACTAGTTTCTTACCTCTATAATTCATAGAGAAAGAAAAATTTAATAGGCGCCAATTTGAAATTGGTGCCTATTTTTTTGATAAAATTCTAATAGAAAGTTTTTCTTATGAGTGATTTAGTTTCTCAAAATCTAAATATGATTTTTAAGACTCCGAAAGGAGAAACTGTTCACGCTTTAAAAGATGTAAGTTTTACTTTAAAAAAAGGTGAACTACTCACTGTCCTTGGGCCATCAGGTTGTGGTAAAACTACCTTACTTAATATAACAGCTGGATTTTTGAGACCAACTTCTGGAAAAATTACTCTTAATGATAATGAAATAGAAGGGCCTGGTGTTGAAAGAGGAATGGTCTTTCAACAAGGAGCACTGTTTGAATGGTTAACTGTTGCCGAAAATGTGAACTTTGGACTCAGAATGAAAAAAGAAAATCCTGAGGTAACAGCAAAAAAAGTTGATGAATGGTTAGAGATAGTTGGATTAAAAGGTTTTGGTAACACTCCAACTTACCAATTATCTGGGGGTATGCAACAAAGAGTGGCTCTAGCAAGATGCTTGATCAATGACCCAGATTTAATTTTAATGGATGAACCCTTAGGTGCACTTGATGCTTTAACAAGAGAAAAGATGCAATCTTTAGTTTTAAAAATTTGGAAAGAAACAGGTAAAACAATTATTTTAATTACTCACTCAGTAGAAGAAGCGTTATTACTTGGTGAAAGATTATATGTAATGGCTCCAAGACCAGGTAGGATACATAAAGAATACAATCTTCCTTTTGCTGAAATGGGATTAAAAGAAGACTTAAGAGAAATTAAAAAAAATAGAGAATTTTCATCAAAGAGAGAAGAAATATTGTCTATGATTTGGAATATGGAAGAAGAAATTATGGGGAAAGACAATTAAATGTTAACCCAGGCCATAACTATCTTAATATTTGTAGCAATTATTGGATGTATTCTTTACGGCAGACGATTAATTAGAACAGAAAAGGTTGATGCAGTTTTTGGTAATCCAGAAAGAGCAAAAGGTGGAAAACATTGGATTATAGTTGGAAGTAGTGCAATTTTATTAGTTTGGCTTTATTATTCCTGGGATATAGCTAAAGGCTTCTATCCTAAATCTGCAAATGAATTATGCCAAGTAGCTAAAGTAAACGATTCTTTATTAGGATTAAAATACCAGTTTCCTATAGAAGAAAGAGAATTTAAAAGTACATCAATTATTAAAATTGAGAATAAAAATCTTATAAAAATTACTAATGAAATACAAAATTCACCTGATTTAAATGATCAACAAAAATCTATTTTGGTAGGCTACATAGCTAAAACAAAAGAATTAATTCCATTATTAACTAATGAAGATTTAATGGAAATAGACACTAAACTTCAAATACAAGAAATAACAGATGATATAAAACTTTTAACTTCTAATTTTAAAAAAGAAGATTATCCATTTGAAACAGAAGAACAAAAAGCAGAGAGACAAAAAGCTATTACTGAACAAGGTGGTTGGGGCATTATAACTGTCAGAACAGGAACTGGATCTATAGAAAATACTTTAGAGGTTCCCTTAATACCTGAAACGGATCGAGGACTAAAATTTAATGCTGTAGCTAAAGAATTAAAAGTTATAAATGACAAATTCTTTAAATTAAGAAATCACAATACTCAATTTAAAAATTTAATAAAACAAATAAAAAATGAGATAAAATTATATAGAAAAAGTTTAAATGATGCTGATGAAGTAGCTTCAACTTATGCAAAAGATATAGTTAAAATTGCGAGAAGAATTGAATTTGCAAGCATTTATCCTCCAACATCTTTAAACAAGATGAAAAATGCAATCGTTGAATTTGATCTTGAACAAAAAGATCAACAAGGTGGTTTAAGATTGATTGATATACTTCTATTTCCCGCTGGAACAATTGTTGCAAGTGGACCAAGTTGTTCTGAACAAGGTTCTGGAAGATGGCTACCTAAGCCGTCTGATACATTAAATAAATTCATCTTGATGTCAAAACCTAGTGTTGGCTACAAAAATATCCCTCTTCTATGGATAGAAATGATAGATGTAAGTTCTATAATAGGATTTATATTACCTGATTGGATTGCTGACATTTTACCAGGTGAATATCCTGTCCACACAAAAGAAGGAATTGTTGAACAAAACTTTAAAGGGAAAGTTTTTAAAATTGTGACTGGTGATTTTAAGTTATTTAAAATACCAGTTCCCTATGGACATATCTGGGACTCATTTTTAAGAGTTTTCCTAGGATTAATTTTTGGAATTATTATTGGAGTTCCTTTAGGATTATTTATGGGGTTAAATAGATTTGCAAAAGGTTTCTTCGATCCTTTAATAGAATTGTATAGACCAGTCCCTCCTTTAGCTTGGGCACCTTTGATTATCTCAGTTCTTGGAATAGACAACACTGGTAAAGTCTTTTTATTATTTATGGTTTCTTTATCAATCATGATTATTTCTGCTAGAGCCGGTGCATCAGGAACACAGCTTTCAAAAATCCATGCAGCACATTCTTTAGGAGCTTCTAAAAAACAAATTCTAACACATGTAATATTCCCTAATTCCCTACCAGAAATTCTTACAGGTATAAGAGTGGCAGTTGGAATGTGTTGGGGAACATTGGTAGCTGCAGAGTTTTTAGCAGGTACAACTGGTATAGGTTTTGTGGAAAATGTAGCAAAAAAATACTTTCAGTATGAAGTCATTTGGATAACTATATTTATAATGGGAATGCTCGGACTTTTATTTGATATAACTTTAAGAAAAATTATAGATAAAACTATCCCTTGGCGTGGAAAAGGTTAATTAATCAAACCAATTTTTATATTTATCAAAATTCTTCTTTAAATAAATTGGCAATAATTCAAAATCTG
>CACFSU010000032.1 GCA_902569055.1 uncultured Pelagibacteraceae bacterium
TAACTAAAAATTTAAAAAGTAAAGATTTTGAAAAAGAAATTACTTTTTACAATTGTTCTTCAACAAAATTAGATACTTAATGAAACCTTTATTTGGATATTTATTTTTAACTTTAGCAATTTTTTCTGGAATTGCATCAAATAGTTTTGCAAAATTATCTAATGGCTTTGAAAAGTTAACTCCATCTTTTTTATGTATTTTATTTATGTGTTTTACTATGTTTTGTATTGCAAAGGCAATGCATGCTCTTCCGGTTGGATTTGCTTATTCAACTTATAGTGGTTTAGTAGTAACTGGTGTCGTTTTGTTTGCTTTAATTAAATACAATCAAGTTCCAAACTTATACGGAATTATTGGAATTGCTTTAATCGTTATTGGAGTTGTGATGGTTAATTACCTAGGTAAATTAAATTAACAATTATCCTTTAGTAAGGATAAGTATATTTAAAATATTCAAATTCTTGCTTGTGAAGAGTATATACCATCTCTTTATTTTCATCATCATACAGATCTTTAAAATTCGATAGTTTTTCAGTATTACTTTTTACTTTAGGAAATGTATCAATATCTAAAGGAAGACCTATACGCTTTCCAATAAAATTAAGGTGATGATTCAATTCTTCAAAAATTCCTATATAATCTAAAACTACTTCATTGTTTATGGAATATATTGACCAGTTGGTTTTAGGAAAAGGAACCACGCCTTCTGGATCATCTTTAATTTTTAACTTTCTTTTCAAAAACTCCTTAAAGTCTAATTTTTTATCCAATGTTTTAGTTCTCCAAAAATAATCACTAATCTCAAAGTCAAAAGGATTTCTCACAAATGTAAACTTAAAATAATTTTTCCACGATTCAGGATCATAACGCATAACCATTTCAGCAGTAGGACAGGCAGGGTTTACCCCTAGAGAATCTTGGTATTTATGCTTGATTGATGTATTTACAACTCTAGGTAAATTTATCCCTCTTCCAGATATTAAATTTGTTGTTATTTGTTTAAATGTTTTACCTAAAGATGAAGATGAAAAAAAAGTGTCTTTAATTGCTTTTTTATTCATTTTACCATTTTCACACATAGTTTCAATCCACGATCCTGTTTGAATATCATCAGGTCCTAGATAATTATTAAGAGCTACTTCCATCGAACTACCTGCACACTTACGACTATGCAAAAAAATAAATTTATGTTTATGGCTTATAATCAATTTATGTTACTTTTTCATTAAATAGTAAGCATATGAACTTATCAAATTCATTTGAATAGATTTAATTAACTTATGAACAAAGAAAACGCAAGTAAACTCTGGAAAATTATTCAGGAAGCTGGCGATTATTTACAGGGACAGTTACCTGAACACCCAAATCATCCTAATGGAAGAAACTCTTATGCTCATGTTGCAATTTGTATTAAAAGCAAATTCAAAGCAAGTTATAAAGATATTTCAGATGAAAAATATAATGAAGTAATTAAGTATATCAAATATTTGAAACAAAACCCAAATTAAGAATAAATGCTATCATCTTTTTTTTATTGTTTTGGAAAATAATCTTTTAAAGTCCCTTCTCTATATACATCAGCTGTACAACAATGTAGACCTCCTCCGAATGCATAAGCATCTCTTAGATCAACTAGAACAACTTCCATTCCAAGTTTATCTAATTGTTCGGCTTGGTAGACTTCACTTTTTTCAACACAAACGGTTTTAGGATCAATTACCAATATGTTCATGGATAACCAAACTGATGAATAACAAAGTGGAGGAGGTTCATTATGAGCAGGTTGTGCACTATCTATAATTTCCCATCCATTATCCTCAAATAATTTTCTTTGTTCTTTAGGTAGTCTTCTTTGAGGATTGTTAATAATTAATCCTTCTTTAATCGGAGTAAATGTTGCATCAATATGAATCGGGTAAGGATCTCCTGGAAAGTTTACTGCATGAATTCTATGATTACTATAATGTCTTTTTAACCAATCAATTCCTTTTAAATTTGTAGTAAAACCATGTTGTATAATAAGATCTTTTCCAAATCTTAATACATCTGCTGCATCAAATAATGGTTCTTCTTCTGTAGTTACAAAATATTTTTTTCAGTCCATTCCAATCTTTTTTGAATGCCAATTTTATCTAATAGATAATCCTTTCTATAATCCTTATCAGTTAATCTTGGTTTTGGTGCAGACTCATGTCTCATGTTAGAATCTTGATCATAATATTCTTTTAATAGTGGTCTGTAACATAAATATTCAAACCATCTACAACGATAACTCATGGTTGCTTCTAAAATTTCATTTCCAACTGTTAATAAAACATCTCTAGGTGGCATACAGCCAAACATTGTTTTAACTTCCCAATCAGGAGTAAATATCTTTTGATTAAAATCAATTGGAGTTGGTCGATCTACTTTAATTCCTCTTTTTTCTAAAATATTAGAAAAATCATCTAAAAGCTGATTAGCTTTATCAGTAGTATCTTTTGTTCTTGGACCAAATTGTCCTTTCATATCGCTATCTTCAGGAACTTTTGCATCTAAAGCTGGTTCAGGTGCCGGTATACAAGTTCCATCAGCACGTCCAACAATTACATGCTTTAATGGATCCCATTCATTCCAGCTATTAACAATTTTTTTGTTTTCACTCATTTTGTACTTTTACTTAAGTAATTAATTTAATCCGATGTATCTTTTGTTCCATCTCATAACCAAACTATAATAAAATAAAGAAATAAATAAAAAGAAACCTCCAATAATTGTGTTATTATCTGGTACTTCGTTAATTCCAAATAAAGGTAGCCACACCCAAAAAATTCCGCCTATAACTTCAGTTAAAGATAACAAAGTTAGTTCAGCCGCAGGAATTGCTTTAGAACCTATTGAATACAAAATTAAGCCTAAACAAACTAAAGTTCCATGTAATGAAAATAAAGCACTGTTATAACTTGATGAAAAAAAAACTTGTTCTTTCATTAAAATCATAATTGTTGCAAAGATAAAACAAAAAAGTCCAGCAACTGCAACTGTTGTAAACTTAGGAGTTTCTCTTCTCCATCTTAATGAAACTGAAAAAGCAGAAAAACCAATTGAAGATGTCATTCCAAAAATAAAACCCACTAAAGAATGAGATCCTGTGCTTCCTAATGCCATTATTATAATACCAACAGCAGCAATAATTATAGAAATCCAAACATTCATAGAAATACTTTCTTTTAAAAATAGGAAGGCTAATAGAGCTGTAAAAAAAGGCATAGCAGCTAAACAAAGAAGTGTAATTGCTGCTGAAGTATTTGTTATCGAATAAATGAAAGAAATCATTGCTATTCCAAGACCACATCCACCAATAATTCCTGATTTACCAATTCTTAAATAATTTTTCCAAAAGTTAATTCCTTCTTCAAAATATAAATATAGATTAAGAAGAATAAAGATTGTTAAGCCTCTTCCAAAAATATACTGCCAAGGAACTAAATTCGGTTCTTCCATGTAACGAACTACTAATGGTCCAAAAGACCAAACTAATCCCGCAAACAAAACAACTGGAACTGCTATCTTAGGATTTTTTAATATTAACATTGGTGAAGATTAATTCTAAAAATATAGAACTACAACAAAATTAGGTATGTTTAAATTAAAATTTTGTTTGACTGATTTATTAAATAACAATCAATAATTTGACCTT
>CACFSU010000033.1 GCA_902569055.1 uncultured Pelagibacteraceae bacterium
AGTTACACCTGTTTCTCTTAAAGATGCAACTACCTTCCACATATCTTGTCTTAACTCAACATCAACACCTGCTGTTGGTTCATCTAAAAATAATATTTCAGGTTCATGAGAGAGAGCTTTAGCTATTAAAACTCTTCTTTTCATTCCTCCAGATAATTGGCGAAGGATTAAGTCTTTTTTATCCCACAAACTAAATTGTTTTAAAATTTTTTCTATATGAATTGGATCTGGTTTTTTTCCATAAAGTCCTCTTGAGTAAGAAACATTATTAAAAACTGTTTCAAATGTCTCTAAAGTGAGCTCTTGAGGAACTAATCCAATTTTAGATCTTGTTTCTCTATAATCATCTATAATATCATAATTATCTACTGTTACTTTGCCAGATGATGGCTTTACTATTCCACAAATGATATTTATCAGAGTTGTTTTTCCAGCCCCATTAGGACCCAACATTGCAAAGATTTCACCTTTTTTGATGTTTAAGTTTATTTCTTTTAGCGCCTCAAATCCATTATCATAGATTTTGGATAAATTATTAATGATAATCTGATCATTTGACATATAGATTCTGATATATAGAGACAATTTGATTGATTACAATGAGTTTAAAGTGGTCTAAGACATTATATGAAAAAAATTTTAACATTCTTTTTTTGTGTTATCGTTTCAAATGCTATTGCTTTTGAAAAAGAAACAACTTTTAATAAGGAGTTGTTCGATAAAGCTCAATCAGACGGTAAGGTTGTGGTTATTAGTTCTTGGATTAAATATTGTTCATCTTGTGCAGGGCAAATGAAAATTTTGAAGGAAGCAAAAAATGACGGTAAATTAAATGATATTAAGTTTGATAATATTGAATATTTTTCTTTTGACGTAACAAACAAAAACATAGCTGATTTATTTAATGTCCAATATCAAACAACCCTATTAATTTTCAAAAATAATAAGGAAATTTATAGAAGTCTAGGTGAGACGACTAAAAACCTCATTTATGAAGCTATAAAATCCTCAATTTAGAACTTATAACTTTTTTATTTTTAAAAACACTGCTGGCAAAAAGGTTGCGGTTAAAAAAGATAGAAACAATAAAGATTGGGCAACAAAAGGACCAAATACTTCTGTGGGTAATAAGACTCCTACTAATAAGCTTTTTGAAAAATCTGGAAATGGAAATATTAAAAATCCTGTTGATAATCCAATTAAGATTGAAACATAAGCTGTTTTTTCATTTATTGTTTTATTATAAAAACTAAAAAATACAGTTAAAACAAATGCACAACAAAATAAATCAGCTAGTAGAAATAGATACAAAATATCAAATCCTTTTGAAGAAATAATAAAAGCTATTATCGACAAAAAAATAATGAAATATTTAGATAATTTTAAATAATCAGTTTTTTTAGCAAAATTAAATGTTGCCTTGCCATCAACAACAAACAAGCTTGAAATTGCATTTACTAAAGTATCTACTGTTGAAATAGTCAAAGCTAATCCAAGTATTACTACCATTAATGACAATAATTCAGTTTGTTCTTTTAGTAATAATGAAAAAAATCCAAGATCTGGTCTATTAGTAGAATCAATCGAAAACGATACCATTCCAATAAACCCCATAAAAAAAACTATTGGTAAAATAATAAAAAAAGCAATTATCAAACTTTTTTTGAGAGTTTTGTAATCTTTTGCAGCATAAACTCTCTGCCAATTTCCTTGATGAAATAAATTGGTTGCTGCCACAGCAATAAAAAAAGTTAAACCAGCAGTATAACTAGGCATATAAGAAGAACTTAATAGATGGGGATTTTTTTTTTCTATAAATTCAAAAGAAAATTCACTACCCGTAAACTTTGTAATATAAAAAATTGAAATTAAAAGTAACAATACAATTACAATCATTTGAATATTATCAGTGAAAATAGATGCTCTCAATCCACCATATAAAGTGTAAGTTAATGTAGTTAAAAGAACAATTAAGGCTGTAATCCAAAGTTTAGTTCCAGATATATAATTTATTAAAATAGCTACTGCAGTAACTTCAGCACACAAAAAAATAAACATGTAAAAAATTGTCATCAGCAAAATAAGTTTGAACAAACTATTTCCAAATTTGCTTCTCATAAATTCAATTAAAGAAGATCCTTTAGGAAATTCCTTACGAATTTTATGACCTAGATAAATTAAAAAAATCATTGGAAAAGCTGTTCCTAATGCATAACCAATTACAGCACCTATTCCACCCCAGGTAGCCGCAGCTACAGGACCAAATAATATCCATGCTCCTAATGCTGAAGCTACTAGACTAGTAGTAAGTGAAAACAAGCCAACATTTCTGTTAGCAGTTAAGTAATTGTTAATATCTTGAAATTTTTTACAATGATAAATGCCCAATATAACAAATATTAGACTTAAAATAATTATAAGAAATAAAGATATCGATTGACTTAAAAAATATGATTTCTCCATTTTTCCCTTTCTGAATTACCGGACAGGTTCTTAGGGTATAATCTCAGTCCTTTAAGACACCCCTTTTTTAATTTTATTATACCTTTAAAAATATTACTAGTATTATTAAAAAAGTTTTTAGATTAAATATTTAAAAATATGTATAATTAAAGATTATCAAGCAAATAAGAAAAACTTTTATTTTTCATTGATTTGATTTGTTATCTATAATTTCTATCATACATTTAGTGGCATATTCTCGCCATTCAGATGAATTTTTACCTTTAAGACTTTTAAGGTGATCTCTATTATTCTGAATATGTTCTTTATATTGAAGTTTATCTTCGCCATGTAAATTTGATTCCATTTCAACTAAATTAATTTCCATAGCATTAATCCAATTATTTCCCAATTCTACACACTTTTTGTCATCTTTTTCATCACAAATTTGTTTAAAAAAATTAAAAATGACATCATCTGTTTTAATTGAACTATTCATTATTTTTACATTCTCCAATAGATCCTAAAATACAATTAGAACCATCTATCCATATAGAATTATTTAAATTGGCTCCATCAAATGATGCATTGGTAATGTTAGCACCAGTAAAATTAGCTCCAAATAAATTACTATCTTTAAAATTAGTTTCAATTAAAGAAGAACCTTTAAAATTAGCTCTTGTAAGATTGGCACTTGTAAAATTTGATTTCTCAAAATTTCCTCCTTCTAAATTTGCCTCATATAAATTTGATCTAAAAAAAGAAGCTTCAGCAAAATTACCATTTGATAAATTGGTATTCATTAAAATTGATTTATCTAAATTTACCTTTATAAAACTTATAAATGAAAAATCAGAATTTGGTGCATAAGCTCTACTAAGATCTTGTTCTTCTGAGAATTGACAAAAAGAATAATCAACTCCATCTCCTAAAGGATCATCACATGCTGAAAATGAATGATTTATGAAAAAAAGTATAAAAAAAATTATTAAAAATTCTTTTTTCATAGTTAAAGCTAACAAATAATCTTTAAATTGACAACAATTCAAAAATTTTTAAAAATATTTAAAATAAAATATTTCAAATTACTTTCTTAATATTATACATTTTAATTTATCATTAAATTGTATCAAATTATCATATTTTTCATCAATTTCTTTCAAACCTAAG
>CACFSU010000034.1 GCA_902569055.1 uncultured Pelagibacteraceae bacterium
ATTTGAAGATGAAAATGAAAATGATACTAATTTTATTGAAGATGTTAAAGATTGGGAATTTGAAGAAAGGTTGTCTAAAGAATTTGAAGCTGTTGGGTTTTTTATTTCAGATCATCCGCTTAATCAATTCAAAGAAATTTTTAATGACTATAAAATAAATGATTATCATGAATTTTACACCAATGATGAAATAAAAGATGGCAATATATCAGGAACATTATTAAAGATACAAGAAAGAAAAACAGCCAAAGGAAACTCTTATGCAGTATTAAAACTTACTGATTTAAATAATGTTTTTGAACTTTTTATATTTTCAGAAACTTTAGAATTAAATAGAGAAATACTTAATGAAGGTAATTCTTTAATTTTAACTTTGAACAAAACTATTGCTGATGATGAATACAAAACAAAAAGAATTAATGTCCGTAAGATTGCTTCGTTAAAGAATTTATTCAATAATCCTATTAAAAAAATTTTACTCAAAATTAATTCTAAAAAAACAATTAAAAATTTTAGAAAACTATTTAGAAGAAAATGGCGATACGATTGTAAATATTTCAATATCAAATAATTTTGAAATTCAAGATTTCAAACTTAAAAAAACAAGAAATATCAGTAGAAAATCAATTAATATTTTAAGAAATAAAGAAATTGATCTCAATATTTATTAATTAATACTTGTCATATTCTCAAAATATTAGTAAATACCTGCTAAATTAATTAATACGCACATAGTATTTGGTTTATACCTCCGGTCCTTAAATGGAAATTACTATGGTGGCTTAACCGGGAAAAAATATGAAAATACCTAACGTTACAATACAACAATTATTAGAAGCAGGTGTTCATTTGGGACACAAAACATTGAGATGGAATCCAAAAATGAAAAAATACATTTTTGGTAAGAGAGATTCTATACATATTATAGATTTAACACAAACTTTAGAGCTAACTAAAGTTGCATTAGAAAAAGTTTTTGAAACAATTTCAAATAATGGAAAAATCCTTTTTGTTTCTACAAAAAAACAAGCTTCAGAAGCTATTGCTGAACTAGCTAAAGAAACTGATCAATATTTTGTAAATTATAGATGGCTTGGAGGAATGTTAACTAATTGGGGAACAATTTCTAATTCTATAAAAAAATTAAAAAAATTAAAAACTGATCTTGTTTCTGAAAATAGAGGTTTTACAAAAAAAGAACTTTTAAAAATGAGTGTTAAAAAGGATAAACTTCAAAGATCTTTAGGTGGTATTGCTGAAATGAAAAAAGTTCCAGATTTAGTATTTATAATAGATACTAATTATGAATCTTTAGCAATTCAAGAGTCTGTAAAATTAGGTATACCTATTATAGCAATCTTAGATAGCAACTCTAATCCAGATGGCATTGATTATCCAATTCCAGGAAATGATGATGCTAGAAGAGCAATTGATCTTTATTGTAACTTAATTAAAGAAACTGTTTTATCAGCTAAAAAATCCATCCCTATGGAAGAAAAAAAATCTGAAAATATAAAAGAAAATAAAGTGACTAAAACGATTCAAGAAATCGATAGAGAAAAACTTGAGAAAAAATTTTCTAAAGATAAGAATAAAATCTTAAATTAACATGAAAGACATAGAAAAAGTTAAAAAGCTTAGAGAAGCTACTGGAGCAGGATTTAAAGATTGTAATTTAGCTATCAAAGAGTCTAAGGGTGATTTAGATAAAGCTATAGAAATATTAAGAGTTAAAGGAATATCAAAAGCATCTAAAAAAATGTCAAGAGATGCTAAAGATGGAGTCATAGCTATTAGTGGTAACGAAAAAAAAACTTCTTTAATTGAAGTAAATTGTGAGACTGATTTTGTTGCTAAAAATAATGATTTTATAAATTTTGTAAAAGAACTAAGTGAATTAAATAATCAAAATAATTCTAATATTGACAAACTTAATAAATCAAAAATGATGAACGGAGAAACTGTTGATTCAAATCTTATTGCTTTAATTGCAAAAATAGGTGAAAAAATTACCATAGGAAAAACTAAAACTATAGAAAGCTCTGATGCAAAAAATTTTAAATATTTGCATACTGTAATTGATAATAATTTAGCTAAATTAGGTGTTGTAGTTTGTTTAGAAACCAAGCATAATTCTGATGAGATTAATAATTTTGGTAAACAATTATCTATGCATATTGCAGCATCCAATCCAATTGCTTTAGATCAAGATTCTATTAATCAATCTATCATAGATAAAGAACAAGAGCTTATTATGGAAGAACTTAAAAATTCTAATAAACCAGCGAACATAGCTAAAAAAAATCAGTTTAGGTAAAATGAATAAATTTAAAGAAGAAAATGCTCTTTTAACTCAAGCTTGGGTAATTGAACCTAAAAAAAAAGTGAAAGATGTAATGAAAGAACTAAACATAGCTGATTTAAAAATAAAAGAGTTTATTAGATTTAAAATTGGTGAATAAATGTTTGATGAAAAATCATATAACCTTAAAATGGATAAGACAATTGAGGTATTTTTAAAAGAGTTATCTACATTAAGAACTGGTAGAGCTAATGTAGCGATGCTAGATTTAGTAAAAGTTGATGTTTATGGTCAACAAATGCCAATCAATCAAATTGGAAGCATAACTACACCTGAACCAAGAGTAATTAATATCCAAATATGGGATACAAATAATATTCCTCTAGTTGATGCAGCAATTAAAAAATCAGATCTAGGTCTAAATCCTCAAATTGATGGTCAATTAATAAGACTTCCTATACCTGAATTAAATGAAGAAAGACGAACAGAAATTAAAAAGATGATAAAATCAATAGGTGAAAAAAGCAAAATATCAATCAGAAATATTAGAAGAGAAGCTAATGAAGAATTAAAAAAATTATTAAAATCAAAAGAAATTGGAGAAGATGAAGAAAAAACTTTTGAAAAGAATATACAAAATATTACAGATAAACATATTAATGT
>CACFSU010000035.1 GCA_902569055.1 uncultured Pelagibacteraceae bacterium
AAATTTAACTTATCTGAAACTTCCTTTAAAAAATGGCTTTTATGGTAGCTTTTTTCATAAAGATGCACATTCATATTACTTTTCATATTTTTTAGTATAATTGCCACTATAATCCCTGGCATACCTCCTCCTGAACCTAAATCTGTAGTTGTATTACTGTTTAAATCAACAAAATCAATGATTTGCGCTGAATCAATAATATGACGATCAATTATACACTTTTTTGAAGCTGTTTTTTGGCTAATTATGTTAATTTTTTTATTTTTTTCAAGAATCATAGATACATAGTTTTCGAAGTCCAAAAATGTTTCACGTGAAACATTAAAGTGATTGAGCCTATAATATGAATTTAAAATTTCATTATCCATTAAGCTATATGCTTAATAAACTTTCTTTTAACGTGTGACAACAAAATATATACAGCGGCAGGAGTTATTCCATCTATTCTTAGAGCTTGGCCCATAGTTTTTGGCTTAATTTCTTTAAATTTGGCTTTTACCTCATTAGACAGGCCTGAAAGTCCGTCATAATTAATCTTATCCGGTATTATTAAGTTTTCATCCCTTTTAAATGCTAAAATATCAGCTTTTTGCTTCTTTAAATATCCACTGTAATGTGCGTTAATTTCTACTTGTTCATCAATTTCTTTACTAAAAAAAGGAATATCAGACCAAATTTCACGAATTTTACCCATATCTACATTTTTTTGAGTTAAAACTTCATTTGATGACCTTAATATACCATCTTTAGCGATTTTTATTCCAAATTTGGCAGCATTAGAAGGAGAAATAGTAGATAAAATCATTTTTGAATTAATTTTACTAATTTTTTTGAATTTATCTAAGTATACAGCTTTTCTTTCATCTCTTATTAGTCCAATATCTATTCCCTTAAATGTTAATCTTTGATCAGCATTATCAGATCTTAAGCTTAATCGATATTCTGCTCTTGAAGTAAACATACGATATGGTTCAGCAACTCCTTTAGTCACTAAATCGTCAATCATAACTCCAATATAAGCGTCAGATCTATCAAGAATAAATGGTTCAAGTTCTTTAACAGATAAGGCTGCATTTATTCCAGCTATAAGGCCTTGAGCAGCGGCTTCCTCATATCCAGTTGTTCCATTAATCTGCCCAGCTAGATAAAGGTTGTTTATCTTCTTTGTTTCAAGTGTTAAGAATAGCTCACGGGGATCTATATAGTCGTATTCTATTGCATATCCTGGTCTAATTATTGAAACATTTTCTAAACCATTGATATTATTACATATTATTTGCTGAACATCAGCTGGAAGAGATGTAGAGATACCATTTGGGTAGATTGTGTGATCATTTAGACCTTCTGGCTCTAAAAATATCTGGTGGCGTACTTTATCTGCAAATTTTACTATTTTATCTTCTATTGATGGACAATATCTTGGGCCCACTCCCTTTATTCTTCCTGAATACATAGCGCTCTTAGATAAATTTTTTTCTATAATTTTATGAACCTTCTTATTTGTATATGTCATTCGGCATGACACTTGTTTGTTTAAATTTTTTTTTGTTAAAAAAGAAAAAAAATAAGGATCATCATCTGCAAATTGTTCCTCTAAGTTTTCAAAATTAATTGTCCTCGCATCTAACCTTGGAGGAGTCCCTGTTTTCAATCTCCCAATTTTAAAATTGTATTTTGCTAATTGTTCACTCAAACCTGTTGATGGTTTTTCATCATATCTTCCAGCGGGAGTTCTTTCATCTCCTATATATATCAAACCGTTTAAAAATGTCCCAGTTGTTAGTATAATCTTATTAGATATAACTTTCCTACCTTCTTTAGTTTCAAATCCAGTTATTGCATTTTTATTAAAAATAAACTTTATTACAGGGTCAGAATAAACACTTAAATTACAATAGTTTAGCAGTTTTTCTTGCATATATTTACGATATAACGACCTGTCAGACTGTGTTCTTGGTCCTCTTACAGCTGGCCCTCTGCTTCTATTTAATAGTCTAAATTGTATACCTGATTTATCCGCAACATCTCCCATTACACCATCAAGAGCATCAATTTCTCGAACTAAATGTCCTTTACCCAAACCTCCTATTGCAGGATTACAAGACATCTCTCCAATAGTTTCTATTTTGTGTGTGAATAAGGCAGTGTTGACTCCTAATCGCGCTGCTGCTGCTGCTGCTTCACATCCAGCATGCCCACCACCAATTACTATTACTTCAAATGATAAATCATTTTTCATAAACTGAATTTATAGGTGATTATATAATTTACAAGATAGGCTTCATTTTTTGTAAATAAGCTTGTATTATCAACGTTTCTTATTAAAAAATTACAAAAAAAGCAGCAAAATCTATTGTTATTTACCAATACAAAAATCGTTGAAAATACTGCCTAATATCTCTTCTACATCCACTTTTCCTACAATCATGCCCAAATGTCTTGTTGCTAATCGTAAATCTTCTGCAGCTTTATCGAAATCTTCTATTTCTTTTTTTTGATTAAAATTATTTAGATGATCCAAGCATTGTTGCAAATGTTGTCTGTGTCTTTCTCTGGTGATTAAAATGTCATCGCTTATAATAAATTTATTTTTTAAGCTATTTGTTATTTTTAGAATTAACTCATCAATATTTAAATTTTCTTTAGTAGAAATTAATACATGGTTAATTTTTTTTATTTCTGGATCTAAATCTTTTTCTAAAAGATCTGATTTATTTATTACTAATATTGCATTTTCGTCTAATAATCCCTTCAAAACACCAGTAAAATCAATATTTTTTGCATCTACCACGATAAGCTTTAAATCCGCTTCTTCAGCTTTGTTTAATGATAATTTTATACCTTTTTTTTCTAT
>CACFSU010000036.1 GCA_902569055.1 uncultured Pelagibacteraceae bacterium
TGAACATCAATATCTTTTGCGGATGAAGAAAAGATATTTGAAGAAAGAATTAAGATAAATAAAAGTAGTTTTTTCACTGACAGAGATTATCAAATAGGTTAATATTTACTATTTTATTATTTATTCTTTAAAAAAATAGTCTATTAACCTATATGGCTAAATTAAAAAAATTAATTGTTGCTTGTGATGGTGGCGCAGCAAGTGGCAAAAGTACAGGCGCTAAACTTCTCTCAAAGAAATATAAGCTTTTATTAATTAATTCAGGTTTGATTTATAGATATTGTAGCAAAATGATAATTCTTCATAAGCCTAAAAATATTATTTCTTTTTTAAAGAGGAAATTTAAAAAGATTTCATACAAAGCTATTTCTAAGCAGAAACTTCACTCAGAAGAAATTTCTAATCATGTTGGGATCATTGCTAAAAAGAAAGAAGTTAGAAAAATTGTAAATCAAGTTCAAATGAAGGTCATTAGAGCAAATAATAGAATTTGTGTTGAGGGGAGGGATATTGCAAGTAAAATTTTAGCCAAAAGTCCAAAATATGATGTGGCTTTTTATTTTAAGTGCAGTCTAGATGTTGCTGCTTATAGAAGATGGCTTGAACTTAAAAAATCTGTTCCATTAAAAAATGTTAAAAAATCCCTTAGATTTAGAACAACTTTAGATAAAAAAAGAAAGAATAGCCCTTTAGTTAAAGTGAATGATTCAATAGTCATCAGAAGTGATAAGTTAAATAAAAAACAGGTTTTAGCTAAAATGTCTAAAGAAGTTAATCAAGTTATTAAAAATTAATTTTTATTTTCTGTAATTGATTCTTCATTATTTTCTTTATTATTTGCTGTAACTTTTATTTGTATTGGTTCTTCAATTGGTTCAGTCGTAGGATTTAATTCAATTCCAGCTGGTGTGATTGTTTGAGGCATAGCAACAAATTGAGAGTCTGGATTTTCTACTGTCTGTCTTACCTTCATTCTATAAATTCCAAAAACCCCAATAACAGCGTGAAAAAAAAATAAAAAAATAAAAAAGCCGTTAGAACCAACCACATCCATAAATATCGAACATAAAAATGGACCACTCATTGCACCCAAACCAAATACAAATTGGAGTCCCGCACCTGCAGCTACAAATTTTTCTTTAGCAATATAATCATTAGTATGTGCTAAAATTTGTGAAAACATTGGTAAGCTACAAAAAGAAAAAAGAATTAAAAAGATATAAAACCAAGTTTTGCTAGTAGCAAGTCCATCTGGTAAATACATCTGTCTTGAAACTAAAATTGCAAGGAGAGCAAATGCTGATGCGCCAAATGTGGAAACAACTATAACTAATCTTCTATCATACATGTCTGATATTTTTCCAACAGGATATTGAGAAATCGCCCCAGAAATAGCTAAAAGAAATGTAACTATTGATATTTCTAATATCGTGAAATTCATTGAAGTTGCGTAAACTGCTAATAAAGTAAAAAGTGCTGCCTGAATTGTCCCATAAAAAAAAGAACTTACCATCCCAAAAGGAGAGGCTTCATAAAGATCTTTAAGTGTCATTGCTTTAATTTTTTTAAAAGTTGGAGGTTTTTTTTTGGTTAGTAAAATTGGAATTAATGCAAAGGATGTTATCACAGATACTAAAATAAATGGTTGAAAATTTTCAGGACTACTAAAGTTAAGTAGAAACATTCCTATACCCATAGACCCATATAGTATGATCATATATATTGACAGAACACTTCCTCTATTTTTGTTTGTTGATCTATCGTTTAACCAACTCTCAGCTACAGTATAAATGCACACCATACTTATTCCTGTTAATACTCTTAGTAAAAACCAAATAAATGGATTAATTAAAATAGAATGTATTAAAATAACCAAAGATGCTAAAGAGGCAAACGCTGCAAAAACTCTAATGTGACCAACCCTAGAAATGATATTTGGAATAGTAGCTGCTCCTATAAAATATCCTATAAAATATCCAGACATCATAAATCCAGTTGCAGTTAAACTAAATTCTTCCTGTACAGCTCGCACACCCAAAAGAGAGCCTTGAAAGCCGTAAGCCATCATAATGCAACCCATTCCCAAAAATAGTGCCCAAGAATTTTTTAAAACTTTATTCATAAAAACTGCAGTAACTATTCGCGATGTATGATTAAATCAAGTCTTAATTGTGACAAGCTTAAGAATTTTTTAGCTTTAAAAAAGAGTGGATTGCTATTGTAGTAATTATAATCACACCCCCTTGAAGAGTTTCAATACTTGGTTGTTCCTTAATTATCAACCAAACCCAGATTGGACCTATAATAGTCTCTAATAAGAAAAATAGATTAACTTCTGCTGCAGGTATAAATCTTGGAGCTATGGTCACTAACACAAAAGGTATAGCAACACATAGAATACACATTAGAGGAACTATAATTAGGTCTTTTTCTAATAGCAAAAAACTTTCAATAAAAAATAATGCAAAAATTGATACAAATAACTTACCAACAACAGCTGCAGGAACTAAATTTTTAGATTTTGCAGATCGTATAGTAACAGCTCCTACTGCCAAACCTATAGCAGTAATAAAACCTAAAATATCTCCAAAAAAATTACCTAATTTCATTGAATCAAAAAAGATGTAAATTATAGCTAAAAAGGTAATAATTATTGAAATCCATGTTTTTTTATCTGGGGGTTCTTTTATAAAAATTGCACCAAGAATTGCTG
>CACFSU010000037.1 GCA_902569055.1 uncultured Pelagibacteraceae bacterium
GAAGACAGGTAGTGGAATAATTCATTCTGAAATGCCAGCTATGTCAGAAGGCAGACTCCATGGCTTTCAACTTTGGATTAATATGCCAGCAAAATTAAAAATGAGCAAACCTGAATATATTTATATCGATTCTGAAAAAATGAGTATTCACAAAGATGACGATAAGCAAGTCAAAATTATAGCTGGTAAATTTGAAAAAGTAGAAGGTCCAGTTAAAGGACATAACGTTGAGCCAATTTATTTTGATGTTGAGCTAAACAAAGATAAACAATTTAGCTTTAAGATACCATCTACTCACAATTCATTTATTTATTTAATCAATGGTGAAATTGAAATTGGAGAAAAAAAACATGACAAAGTAAAAGATAGTACATTAATATTACTTTCAAAAGGAGAAGGTTTAAAAGTAAAAGCTAATACTAATACAAAATTCTTAGTAATTTCTGGAAAACCAATAAATGAAAAAATTGCTAGAGGTGGACCATTTGTGATGAATACTAAAGCAGAAATCTTGCAAGCTGTTCAAGACTATCATAATGGTACATTTGTGAAATGAAAGCAGTAATAATTTCAAGAAATGGTGGTCCCGAAGTTTTAGAATTTAAGGACATTAAATTAGATGATCCTAAATCAGGTGAAGTTATAATTAAAAATAAAGCTATTGGTTTAAACTATATTGATACTTATCATAGATCTGGTCTATACCCCGTAGAACTGCCCTCAAATATTGGTATTGAGGGTGCGGGTAAAATTGAAAAAATTGGACCAGATGTTAAAGAGTTTAAAGTTGGAGATAGAGTTGCTTACGCTTCAATGCCTATAGGCTCTTATTCAACTCATAGAATTTTTCCAACAAAAAAGTTAGTTAAAGTTCCAGATGAAATTGAATTTGATAATGTAGTTACTTTAATGACTAAAGGATTAACTGTTTTCTATCTTCTACATAAAACTTATCCTGTTAAATCTGATGAAACTATTTTGTTTCATGCAGCAGCTGGTGGAGTTGGACAAATATTTTGTCAATGGGCAAAAAGTTTAGGATGCACAGTGATTGGAACAGTAGGATCAGATGAAAAAATTAAAATTGCAAAGGCGAATGGTTGTGATCACGTAATCAATTATTCAAAGGAAAACTTTTCAGAAAAAGTAAAAGAAATAACAAATGGTGTAGGCGTACCAGTAGTTTATGATGGGGTTGGTAAAAAAACATTTGATGGTTCAATAGATTGTTTAAAAATTAGAGGAACAATGGTTTCTTTTGGAAATGCGTCAGGCCCTCTTGATCTTTGTAATGTAGCTAAATCTTTAGCACCGAAGGGACTATACTTAACAAGACCAAGCATTGCCCACTACACTTCAACAAGAGAAGAGCTTAATGAAGCATCAAATAAAGTTTTTAAAATGTTTATTACAAAAAAATTTACTTTAAATATTTTTAAAAAATATACTTTAAACGAAATTGTTAAAGCTCATCAAGATCTAGAAAATAGAAAAATTTTAGGACCTGCTGTAATAATTCCTTAATCTACTTTCACATCCATATCAGACATATGAAGTTTTAATGCATTTGTTGAAATATGAATTTCTCTAATGAAAAACATAATTGATATGATCATAGACAAACAACATGACCCAAAAATAACTCTAGCAATAAAAATTTCGTTCAAATAAAGACCTAACACTGTCAACATATTGAATAAAAATCCAAATGCGGCAAACATGATGGTCCATCTTAAAAGAGTTATTCTTCCACTTAAATTAATAAATTGTTTTTTCCATTCCGGTGGAATATGTTTTTCATAAACATGCTCATCATGTAATTCTCTAATTAACGCACTCAAAGAATGAAATCTGTTACTATATACACTCATCAATAGAGGAATTGCAGGAAACATTAATGCAGTGACAGTGTAGTCTATATTCATACGAATCAGTTTGATTATCAATCTTGCCTTTGCTATTTACAAGTAAATTTTATGAACCAATTAAAACTTTTCATTGAATTAACAAGATTAAAAAGACCAATTGGTTACATGCTTCTCTTTTGGCCATGTGCATGGGGTTTAACAATTGGTTATGATTTTTCAAATGAAAAAGATACATATTTTTTTTATTTAATTCTATTTTTATCCGGATCAATTCTTATGAGGTCTGCTGGATGTATAATTAATGATATTATAGATCGAAAATTTGATAAAAAAGTTTTTAGAACAAAAAATAGACCTATTGCATCTGGAAAAGTTTCAGTAGTACAAGGTTTATTTTACTCTTTAATTCTATGTCTAATTGCATTTTTAGTTTTAATACAATTTAATTACTTAACAATAATTCTCGCTTTAGGGTCTATGCCCTTAGCATTTACTTATCCTCTAATGAAGCGTTATACTTATTGGCCACAACTATTCTTAGGAATTACTTTTAACTATGGTCTTATACTTGGATGGACTTCAATAACAAATGAAATAAATACCCTACCTTTAATTATATATGTTGGGGCCATATTTTGGACACTTGGTTATGACACTATTTATGGGTAT
>CACFSU010000038.1 GCA_902569055.1 uncultured Pelagibacteraceae bacterium
CAAAATAATGTTCAACCAATTATTTCAGAAGTATTTAAAGTGATGGAAAAAAAACTTTTCTATTACATAATGACTCCAGCAATGATTTTATCATGGATATTTGGTTTAATATTAATTCATGAAATTGGATTTGATAAATTGGGACAAAAATGGATGATTTTAAAATTGATTTTTGTAGTTTTATTAACGCTTTATCATCTCTACCTTGGGAAAATTCTTGGTCAATTTAAACTAGACTCAAACAAGCATTCACATAAATTTTATAGATATATAAATGAAATACCCACATTATTGCTTATTTTAATCATTTTTGTTGTGATATTTAAGCCTATCTAAGGTTGAATATTTATGAATTGCATATATATTAGTCATATTATTAAGTCCTTAATAATTTTTAATCATGAATATACAAGAACTAAAACTTAAATCATCTGAACAGCTTATTACACAAGCAGAAGAGCTTGGAATAGAAAATGCCAGTACTTTAAGAAAACAGGAAATTCTTTTTGCTATCTTGAAAAAAGTAGCTGAAAAAGAAGAAATTACTGGAGCGGGAGTTTTACAATTATTGCAAGATGGATTTGGTTTTCTTAGAGCAATGGAGTCTAACTATTTACCAGGACCGGATGATATATATGTAAGTCCAAGCCAAATAAGAAAATTTGGTCTTAGAACTGGTGACACTGTTGAAGGACCAGTTAGAGCACCGAAAGAAGGTGAAAGATATTTTGCTTTACTTCAAGTTAGCAAAATAAATTTTGAGGAACCGGATAAATCAAGACATAAAATTGCCTTTGACAACTTAACTCCTCTATATCCTGATAAACAATTAGTCATGGAAGTTGAAACTACAAAAGTTGAAAAAAAAATAGATTTAACTTCAAGATTGATTGATCTTGTGAGTCCTATTGGTAAAGGGCAAAGATCTATTATTATCTCTCCCCCAAAAGCTGGTAAAACAATGATTTTACAGAGTATTGCAAATTCAATAGCAAAAAATTATCCCGAATGTTATCTGATCGTTTTATTAATTGACGAACGTCCAGAGGAAGTAACTGATATGCAAAGAACTGTTAAAGGTGAAGTAATTAGTTCTACTTTTGATGAGCCAGCACAAAGACATGTCGCTGTAGCAGAAATGGTTATTGAAAAAGCTAAAAGACTCACAGAGCATAAAAAAGATGTAGTTATATTATTAGACTCAATAACTAGACTAGGAAGAGCTTATAATGCAGTAATTCCAAGTTCTGGTAAAGTTTTAACAGGAGGTGTAGATGCTAATGCCCTTCAAAGACCAAAAAGATTTTTTGGTGCAGCTAGAAATATTGAAGAAGGAGGATCTTTAACAATTATATCTACCGCACTAATAGATACAGGAAGCAGAATGGATGAGGTAATTTTTGAAGAATTTAAAGGAACAGGAAACAGTGAAACTATTTTAGATAGAAAAATTGCTGATAAAAGAATTTACCCCGCAATTGATATTACAAAATCAGGTACTAGAAGAGAAGAATTGTTATTTAATAAAAATGATTTACAAAAAATGAATGTTTTAAGAAGGATAATTGCTCCCATGGGTACTATGGATGCTATAGAGTTTATTAGCTCAAAACTCAGAGATACAAAAAATAATGCCGAGTTCTTTAATTCTATGAACAAACCTGCCTAAAAATTTTTACACTAATTTAAAGTTTTACAGAAATATAATTTTGAAGATATAATCTTTTAATGACAATTTATGCTTTATCTAGTGGACCAGGAATTTCAGGAATTGCTGTAATTAGAATTTCAGGGAAAGGAACGTCCAAAGCGATTAAGCTTTTAACTGGCAAAGAACTTCCAAAGCCGAGAGTAGCAACATTAAGAAAAATCAACAAAATCAACACTTCTGAACTGATCGATGAGGGATTAATTATGTGGTTTCCTGAGCCTGAGAGCTACACAGGTGAGGATATGGCTGAGATACAAGTTCATGGAAGCAAAGCTGTTGTTAATGCCCTGCACTCTTCCATTTCTAATATAGAAAACTTTAGATTGGCTGAGCCTGGTGAATTTACAAAACTTGCTTTTCAAAATGGAAAAATAAATTTGCTTAAAGCAGAAAGTGTTGCTGATTTGATTTCATCCGAAACTGAAATACAAAGACAACAAGCAATTAAAATCATGAATGGAAAATCAGCAGATCAATTTAACTTATTAAGAGAAAAACTTTTAAAAGTTTTATCTCACATTGAAGGTAAAATTGATTTTCCTGATGAAGATTTACCAAATAATACTTTAGATGAAATCAAAAATAGTTCAGATGAAGTTATAAAGAAAATTAAAAAAATATTAAATGATCAAAAGATTGGTGAAATAATTAGAGAAGGTTTTAAGATTGCTATCCTTGGTCCTACTAATGCAGGAAAATCAAGTTT
>CACFSU010000039.1 GCA_902569055.1 uncultured Pelagibacteraceae bacterium
AAAATGTTAGAAATTTTGATTATTATTGAACTAAGTCATTTGGTCTAGAAGTTTTTGATTGATAATTGAAATTCACTACAAATTCACTACAGTCAGTTCTTCTTCCTTCCATTCTATAGTCTTATTCAACGATTTTTATTTTTAAAAAAATAAAGTAATTTTTAAGTTTATTGAAAATTAATAAGTATTTGATGGTGCCCCCGCACGGATTCGAACCGCGGACCTATTGATTACAAATCTTGTATCATCAATCAAATAAATATGTTTTAGCAATACTCATAATCATTTATCGCTAATCTCGACACACGTACGACACAATGATAACCTTGGATCATGAAAAAACTTTTAGGTATCGTGGTTCTGGGTTTAATCTATTGCAATATTGGATATTCGGATAATATTAAACTAATTGACTGCACTGTTAAACAAGCACCAAAGAATACTCTTAATTTTAGTTTAAATACAAAATCAAAAGAATTATCAAAATTTGATGACTCAGGCACTTTTGGAAATCAAAAAGTAAATTATAACCCAGGTAATAATTCTTATTATACAAATTTAGAAACTTTGAAACATACCAAAGGTAAATATAAATGGATTGTTTATCCAGATGAAAATTCAGTAAAATTTGAACACTATAGTAAAAAAGAAAAATTTATCAGTGAGTCTTATTGGATATGTAAAAATAAATTTGTTGAAATTGCAGAAAAACCCAAGAAGCAAGAACCTAAAGATAATGACATCGATTATTTAGAAATACTTTTAAATAACGAGATAGTTTTATCTGAAGGAGGTAAAAAACATACAATGCAGTTCTTCCCTAATGGCAAGATGAATGCAACTTATGCTAATGGAGAAACCGATAATGATATTACTTGGGTACAAATTGATAATAATGGAAACTTTGAATTTATATATCCAAAGGGCTCAAGATTTCCAAAAACTTATGAAAAAGTAGATTTTGACAAAATGATTTGGCATGCATGGGGCATCGATATTGTAAAAAAAAAAATATGAAAAATATTTTAAAATAATAAATCCCACAAAAAAACAAATAATTGCTCAATTAGGAAAAGAAGAAGATCCTAAAAAAAAAGAATCTAGACCAAGTCCTGATGATGATAAAATAGTACCTGCTGGTTCAGGGTCAGGGTTCTTTGTTTCGAAAGATGGTCACGCAATAACAAACTATCATGTGATAGAAGGTTGTGATATTAATAAGTTATCATTTAAAGGTTCTCAAACAGAAGTAAAGGTTTTAGCAGTTGATAAAGTAAATGATATTGCAATTTTAAAATCTAATGCAAAACCAGATGTAATATTTCCAGTCTCAAACGAAGATGTTTCATTACTAGAAGATGTAATTGTAGCAGGTTTTCCATTAGGTAAACAAATTAGTTCAGCGATTAAAACTCACAAAGGAGTTGTTACTGCATTAGCTGGAGCAGGGGATAACTACTCATTTTTTCAAACTGATGCAGCAATCAATCAAGGGAATAGTGGTGGACCAATTATCAATCAAAAAGGTAATGTAGTTGGTATCGCAGTTGCAACATGGGTTGAAGAAGGTGTTCAAGGAGTTCACTTTGGCATTAAATCATCAACGTTAAAAACTTTTGCTAGTGCAAATGGATTAAGCTTTGCTTCCCCAAATTACAGAGATCTTTCTAACAAAGATTTAGGAAAATTAATTACTAAAGGCACAGTTTACGTTGAGTGCCATATGACAGTTGCAAAAATTAAAAAGATGATTGCTCAAGCAGAAAACAGAAAAGCATTTTTCAAAGAACACAAATAGGACTACTTGACCACGACACTAGTTCGACACACCCTCGACACAATAGTTAAAAATTTTTAGATTTAGCAAAAACAATTAGTGTTGGATTTATTGAGTAATGGTGCCCCCGCACGGATTCGAACCGCGGACCTATTGATTACAAATCAATTGCTCTACCAGCTGAGCTACAAGGGCAATGAACAATAATTATTAACTATTTTAAAATTAATCAACTCTTTTTTTAATATAACTTAAATGATGAAAAACAATTGCTGCACTATTTGAAATATTTAAGCTCTCGATTTTTTTATCTATATTA